>CAMDBH010000067.1 GCA_945889325.1 Klebsiella pneumoniae | reverse complement strand
CAGAAAATACTTTTAATAATTCAGCGATTGTGTTCCAAACCGTGCGCCCCAATGTCCGCAGATCACCGGTTGGCGGTAACCAGGGCTGATAAAGTTGAGAATATCTCTCAAAGTGTCAGATGGTTACCGTTCTTGCGATCGCCCTGCGCAATCGCGCGCCAGACGTTGACATAAGGCACGCTGTACCGCATACTCCCGCTCCGCTTCTGGCGTACAGCGTCAAAAGTCGCCAAAAGTTACGCGCTTTTGGATCAAAGATCCGAAGAAAAACGCCCAGGTAGCTCAGTTGGTAGAGCAGGGGACTGAAAATCCCCGTGTCGGCGGTTCAATTCCGTCCCTGGGCACCGCTGGCAAAAGCGCGTGCAAAGTGTGTTTCGTCAGCGTGTTTAGTCAGGGGCCTGTAGCTCAGCTGGGAGAGCGCTGCGTTCGCAATGCAGAGGTCAAGGGTTCGATCCCCTTCAGGTCCACCAAAAAAAGGCCATTCGTTCCGCTTAAATTCTTTTGGGGGCGAGCGGCCTTTTTTTTAGTTTTCCCCGCCTTTCATGTGCTTAGCTGTCAGCCTTCTCCGCTGCTGCAACTGCGCTTCCCACATCCACTATCGCTGGCCTTGCGCCGTGATCAGTTCTGGAGCATCCGATGGCCTCGATCGAAGTGAGCTCAAACGCAGCAGATTTTCTGGCTGATGCTGTAACTGTCGTCATCGTGGCGCGCAAGGCGGATCTGGCTGACGGTTGGGTAACGGCCAACCTGCCGCAGGCGATTCGCGATACCGCAAGCCTACTTGCGACCGAGGCGAAGTCAGGCGGTGCGGTGCTTTCAACGCTTTTGCCAGCGGGTGCCGGCGCGCGCACGCTGATGCTCGTGCCGCTGCACGACAAGATTTCACGCCATCTTTCTGAGACGCGGTCCTATGAAATTTTTACGGCTTTGCGCAACACGGCGCGGCCCGATAATGGCAAGGTCGCAATTGTGCTGGGTTTAGCCGATGAGCAGCACGCGATGGGTGCGACGCTGGGTATCGTGCGCGCCTATCCGCTGTATTCGCGCAAAAGTGGTAATAAAAATCAGCAGGGCACGGTCAAAATTCTGCTCCAGACGCGCAACGGACATTTGCAGAATGGTTTTGAGACGTTGCACAGCGGCCGCGATGCGGTGATGTTGGCGCAGCGCCTGGTCGACATGCCGACGATGGAACTGGACACTGGCGTTTTTGAAGCGGAAGCGCGTGCCGCGGTTGAGCATTTGCCACATGTCACTGTTGAATCGATCGTCGGCGATGATCTGCTCACCGCCGGTCTGCGCGGTCTGCATGCCGTGGGTCGCACCGGTATGGTGGCGCCGCGGCTGGTGATCATGGATTACAATCCGCCGGGTGCATCGGGCAAGCCGATAGCCTTGATCGGCAAGGGTTTGGTCTACGATACGGGCGGATTGAGCCTCAAGATTGTCGGCGATCGTATGCTGACGATGAAGTGCGACATGGGCGGCGCGGCGGCGGTGCTCGGCGCATTTCAAATGCTGGCGAAAAATGGCTGCGGCAAGCGCGTGATAGCCGCACTTTCGATGGCCGAAAATTCAATCGGGCCCAATAGTTACCGGCCCGATGACGTGATTGAAATGCACAGCGGCAAGACCATGGAAGTCAACAATACCGATGCCGAAGGCCGCATTGCACTGGCTGACGCGGCTTCGTACATCGCGCGCAAGCATGCGCCCAGGATTTTGATCGACGCGGCGACCTTGACTGGCGCGCAGTTGATTGCAACGGGCAAGTGGCACGCCGGTTTGGTGTGCAATGATGCCGACTTGGAAGCTGCTGCGTTGAAGGCTGGCTTGCAATGCGGCGATCACGCCATGCCGATGCTGTTCAGCCCTGAACTGCACATGGGCGAATACAAGAGCGCAGTCGCGGACATGCGCAACAGCGTCGCCGATCGCAACAATGCGTCGGCCAGTGCCTCGGGTTTGTGGGTGTACATGCACATCGACGATCTGGATTTGAAGTGGTTGCACATCGATTTGGCGGGCCCAGCCTTTCTGGATAACCGCGGTACCGGCTATGGCGTCGGGCTGATTTATACCGTTGTCGCTGGCATGTAGCTGAATTTATTTTCAAATATTTCGATAGGGCCTTCGGCTGCGCTTCGCGCCCTGCCCTTGGCGCATTTCCCGTGTTCGAGGTGACCCGATCGCGGGCGTCGACAAATTCAGCATGTGGAAATTTTCCACACTCGCGGTGGGTTGATGTGGAACTGGGTCACTGCCATTTTGCAGCGAAAGAATTATTTTAGTACATTTTTTCCGTGAGTTACCAGTATTTTTCAAATGCGCCAACCCTTTGGCACGCTTCCTGCTAGACTACCTCAGCGCAGGCCACGCTGGCCGCCACTTAGACCGGAGGATCCCATGAACACCAAACTCGCCACCGCCGCTCTCACCAGTGCCGCGGGCTTACTCTTATCCTTTAGCGCCTTTGCCGGCGGTTACTGCTCGGAAACTACGCCGTGCAAATTGGCCAGCGACGTGTGCAACGGCAGCTACTGCGTGCCCAAGACCAAAATCTGCAGCAGCGACGCGGGCTGCCAAACGTGGGAAACTTGCAATTTCACCTGCCCTGGCGGTGTCGGCGGTGGCTCAGGCGGGTCAAGCGGCAGCGGCAGCACGGGCGTGGGTTCGGCTGATGCGGGCTCGAGCGAGGCTCAACCGCCAAGTGATGGCGGTTCCGGCGGCGGCAAAGGCGGCTCAGATTCAGGCGGTTCCAGCGATCAGGCCCAGACCGACGCCGCTGCCGCCACCGATGCCGCCGCGTTTGCCCAGCCGGACGCCGTCAAAATTGAGCCGCCCAAGTCCAATTGCCCCAAGAACACTGGTGTTTGCGTGGCAAACTACGGCAAGCTGCCGGTGCAGCCGGGTTGCGATGCCTTTTGCGCGGCGGTGGTCGGTTGTGATCTAAACTCGCAAAACCAAACGGAACCGGCCACGCCCCCGCCAGTTCAAGCGGACGGCGGTTCCTCAGCACCGCCGAACGACGGCGATGCCAGCAGCGGCAAGCAATCGCCCGACATGTGGTCGGCAGATGCAGGCGGCGAAGGGGGTCCTGACGATCCGGACGCAGTCAGCGATCCAATCGACCCAGACGCAAAGATTGAACCGCCGAACAAAGACAAGCAAGTTGCTGAATGCGTGCAGATGTGCAGCTTGTGGAAATTGGAAAAGGCCGGTGTGCCGCAATTGGATGCGCTGGCTGTTTGCGCCGACAAGTACAAAAACCAGTGCGCCGATTTGCAGAAGGAATGCCAGAAGCCATTGGATGAATTGCAAAAGGCCCTGTTTGGCGGCAGCGATGACTCGTGGTCGCTCGGCTTGGGCGGCATCGCCGTGTCGATGGAAGGGTCCAACGGCGGCACGACCAAGGGCGGCGACAATGGCGATGCGGTGGGTTCCGGCGCACCACGCCAAAACAGCGACGCCGGATCGCTGGGCGCCGGCGACACCGCGGGTGCTGCGGCCAGCAGCAACGGCAGCCAAGCCGCTAGCGGCGGCTGCACAGCGGCTGCAACAACCGGTCAGTCCACCGGCGGTTTGCTGATGCTGTTCATGGTCTTGGGCGGCGCCATCCTCGTTCGGCGCAAGCTGATCTGAGCCATCGCAAGCGGCTGATCTGATCCCCCAGACGCTGCGCGATCCCCGCGGCAAACCGCTGAAGGCTACAAGTCTTCAGCGGTTTTCTGCTTTTGTGCTGACTCTCCAGCTAGTTGTCCGCACGCGGCGCCGATGTCCTGGCCCTTGGATTCGCGCAGGCTGATCGAGGCACCGTGTTGACGCGCAACTTCAACAAACCGTTTGATCACCGCGCGTTCTGGCCGGACATACGGCGAACCCGGCCAAGCGTTGAACGGAATCGCGTTGACGTGCGCACGCAGGAAAACGGCCATCTGCGCAAGGCGCATCGCGTCCGCGTCGGCGTCGTTGATGCCCTTGAGCAGCGCGTATTCAAAAGTAATTTTGCGACTGACGCTGTGCGGCAGGTCGCGCAGGACATCGACCATTTTCTGAATCGGCACGCCTTTGTTGACTGGCATCAGGCGGTCGCGAACGTCGTCCGTCGTTGCGGTCAGCGACCAAGCGAGATTGACGTGCGGATGAGCCGTCGCCAACTTGGGAATATTCTTTGCAAGACCCGATGTCGACACGGTAATGCGCCGCGGTGAGAAATCGAAACCTTTCTTGTCGCACAATATATCCAGTGCATCGATCAGCGCCGCCAGATTGTCCAGCGGCTCACCCATGCCCATAAACACAAGATTATGCGGTCTTGCCGACAGAGGCCCTTGCACGCCGCCAGCAATCCCACCGCGCGATTGGCCCTGTTCAAAGCCTAAGCGACAGGCTATGGCAACTTGCTCAATAATTTCACCGGCTGTCAAATTGGCCCGCACGGGAATTCGCGCAGTCGCACAAAAATCACAGCCCATTTTGCAGCCGACCTGACTGGACAAGCATTGGGTCACGTGCCCACTTTCCATTGGCATAATCACGGTTTCAATTGGAAAGCCATGGGGCGTATCCAAGACGAGTTTTTGCGATCCGTCGATCTGTGACTGCCGCGACAGCTGCAGCCCCAACGTCTGCAGCGGCTTGGCAAAAGCTAGGCGCGCACGGAGATCCGTCGACAAATTAGTCATTTGCGTCAGATCGCGCACCAAGCGTTGGTGCATCCACCCAAACAATTGCTCGGCGCGAAAGGACTTTTCACCGGCGGCTACAAAGGCCGCGCACAAGCGCAGCCGTGGCAGCGAAAGCAAGTCTATCCCTGTAAAATCAGGGCGATGACCCTTGTCTGTCGTTTGCACCGGCGCCAACTTTTCCTGACGCGTCTGGCGCGTTCGACGGACAAAGTGTACGGCGTGCGCGCCTCGACGTCATGCGTGCGCGTTCTTTTGCTTGCGGCGCGCTGCGCCATCCGTTATCTTGGCAGCACCCGCTTCCGATCGTGCGTCGCCATTCCCAAAGCGACTGCGATGTCTGACACCAGAAGTTTCTTGTGGAAAAAGTTGCTGAAGGCAATTTTTGTCGCCAGCATTGGATCTGCAACCCGACCGCGCGAGCACGGCTCTGATTCGGCATCGTTTGACCGTGGAGACCCAAATGGCGCAGCCCTTTGAACCTGCACATATCCTGATTGTTGAAGATGATCATGCAGTTAGTTCGCTAGTCGCTGCGGTGCTGCGCGCCGACGGCCGCGAAGTTCAGTCGGTGCCAAGTGCGCAACAGGCGCTGGATGTGGCGCGCGATGCCCAGCCTCGGGTCGTGCTGCTGGATCTCTCGCTGCCAGATAGCCAAGATTTGAATCTTTTCCATCGTATGCGCGCCATGGCGCCGCGCGATCGCATCGTGATCATGACGGCGTACGACAATTTGGATCTGGTCATCGGGGCGACGAGGGCGGGCGCTTTTGATTTTATTACTAAAGGTGTCGATCTCGTCGAGAGGGTGCGTGTCACGGTACGCAATGCTATTGAATCGCTTGCGCACGAAAGCCAAGTCAACGCCTTGGGCCACACACTAGCAGTCAACGAACGCTTCGGCCGCTTGGTGTCGCAGTCGCGGCAAATGGAGGAAGTCAGACAGTCTATCGACAAACTCGCACAATCCAAGGTCAATGTCTTAATTCACGGCGCCAGCGGTACCGGCAAAGAGGTGGTAGCGCGCACGATCCACGAATCCGGTGCGCGGGCCGCTGGTCCATTTATAGCGGTCAATTGTGCTGGCATTCCGGATACTTTGCTTGAGAGCGAGTTGTTCGGCTATGAACGCGGCGCTTTTACGGGTGCGATCGGGCGCAAGATTGGCAAGTTTGAGGCCGCCCACCACGGCACGCTGTTCTTGGATGAAGTCGGCGAGATGTCGCTGCCGTTACAAGCGAAATTGTTGCGGGTCCTGCAAGATGGCCGCTTTGAGCGCTTGGGCGGCAATACCGTTGTGCAACCGGATGCGCGCATCCTGACCGCGACCAACCGCGACCTGCAAGCAATGGTGCGCGCAGGCCTTTTCCGCGAGGATCTGTACTACCGCATCGCTGTGTTCACCTTGTTTGTGCCACCGCTGTGCGAACGGAAAGGCGATATCGCCCTGCTTACGCAACGTTTTGTGTCGCAGGTGGCCCGCGATGAACACAAATCCATCGCCCACGTTTCGCCGGAGGTTTTGCGGCTGTTTGAATTGCACGATTGGCCAGGTAATGTCCGACAATTGCAAAACATTATTGCGCGATCGGCCCTGCAGTGCGATACCGATACCCTTTCACTGCGCGACCTGCCACACGCTTTTGTCGCTGAATTACAGGCGCTGCGTTGCGATGAACCCACCCAAAGCCTGCTCTCCGAACCGACGCAGCCGAGCAGCGCATTGCCGACGCAATTGCGCAGTGGCACAGCCGAGGAGCGCTTGGATCTAGCGCTGCAATTGTGCTTTCCCAGTGCGGAACTGCTGCCGACGGCTGAAGAATTGGAAGCCGCAGGCATCCGTTTAGCGATGCGCCGCCTGCGCAGCAATTTGCAACTGACAGCCAAACGGTTGGAAATCAGCCGCGCAACGCTCTACCGACGCATGGAAGCGTTGCACCTCCGCGGGCCGGACGTTCAGCCGGAAAAGCCCGAACCGCCGCCAATTCATTGAGTAAATCTGAATTCAGTGGCTAACCATCGCCGTCGGCAGCGCCGCGATCGTGGTGGGTGACGACTTCGCGCAGCGCAGCGATCAGATGCTCCGAGAGTTGTCCGGCGCGTTGCAGTTCGCGGATCAGCGCAACGGACAGTTGCAAGTGCGCCTGTCGGTGGCCGACGTCGGTTAATGTGGCCAAATGTCGCTGAAGCGTTTGCGCATCGCCGCGGGCCACGGCGCCCGTAAGTCCGCTGATCAACGGCTGACTGCTCGGTACCCGTTTCAGCGCGTCAAGAGAAGTTTGCGCAAGGTGCAGCAAACCGGCGCGAAGGATCGGCTGCGGCAACTGCGCTTGGGCGGTCAGTTCTAGACCGATTGCGATCAAAGCCACAAGATCATTGGCCACCAATGCGGCCGCGGTGTGGTACAGCGCGCGTTGCTCTGCGCCGACCACCAGCGGCAGCGCACCGAGGCGACGTGCCAATTGCGTTGCAATAACAATCGCATCTGCATCGCCGTCCAAAGCGAACAGCGCGCCGCCAACGGGGGCAAGCAATTGCGCCAAATCCGCATCCGCTGCCAGAAGCGGATCGGTTAGCGCGGCCAGCGGATGCAACGACCCAACGTGCAAGGGCGATTGCGGGTGCGCGTCGCTGCGCAGCGTTTGGGCTGGCAGAGCGCCCGACAAGTGCAGCCACAGCGCTTCCACAGGGGCAACAGCCAGTTCGGCGGCCAGTTGGCGCAGTTGGCGATCTGGCACGGCGAGAATCAACACGCAGTTGGCATCGCGTCGCAGGTCCACAGGTAGTCGTATGTCCAGTCGCAGTTTTGCAAATAATTCATGCAATTGGGCGCGACGGCTGCTGTCGCGGCAAAACAGTTGCACGGGCAGACCCGCTGCAGCAAAAGCAATCGCGAGCGTGGTGCCCGCGCGACCTGCACCGATCATGTTTAAAGACGGTAACATGGCGGTCAAAGTCGGTTTTTCCATCAAATGTACAGGTGCTGCCCGCCGCGTTGCAGCCAACCGCCCACGCTCAGCGGCAAACGCCCGTCCACGCGGCGCCCCGCGATCAAATCAGCGCGCAATTGGGTCGAACTGACGTCCGGCAGCAACACGGGGGCCGCGCGATCGAAGAATTCTGCGTCCACGGAAAAGCCTGGACGCGGCAAAATGATCAAGCGCACCAGAGTTTGCAGCTTATCGAACTGCTTCCAGCGCAACCGTTGGTGCAAGATGTCGCTGCCGATCGCAAGGGAGAAAACGTGGGCGGGATATTTTTTTTGCAAATGCGCGATCAAATCGATCGACGCGCCCGCCCCTGCCAATTCTTGTTCATCCATACGCACTTGCACTCGATCACCGAAAAGGCCGAAAGCCAAGCGACACATAAGCACCCGATCATCGAATTTGGACACGACCTTGGCCAAATAATGCTTGGCCACGGGCATGATCCAGACTTCATCGATGGGTGCAGCACTCAAAAGCCATGCAACAGTCATCACATGCGCGACGTGCGGTGGGTCGAAGCTGCCGCCATACAGCGCGATGCGCTTGGACGCAGCCAGCGCAATCATGGCTGAAAGGGTCCATTTTTGCGCGGATACAACAGATGCGGTCCAGCACGCTGCGCAAAAGTCCGCTGATCATCTGCAAAATCGGCGGTCATGGCGTCTAGCGTGCCGCCGCTTTCGAGCGCGTGACGCGCCCGGGTTCCGCCCATCAGCAAATCGATGGCCAGACGATCGGAAACAAATTCATACGTTTCAGTGCGCCAAGCAAACTGGTCACCGCCCAGCCGCCGCGCCGCATCGATGAGGGCCAGGCCAGCGCGCACGGACGAAAATACAGTGCGATCAACGACTTCGAACGCCACAGCGCCGCAGACTTGACCGGCAAATTTTTGAAAGGTGGGCTCAAAAAGCATCGGCCTGACATGCAAGCCCGCAATTTCATAGCCCATCAGCGCATCGGCGTAGGCGCGCGCGTCCAGCCATGGCGCCCCGATCAGCTCAAAAGGCCGTGTAGAACCGCGACCTTCTGACAGGCGCGTCCCTTCAATCAAACAAGTGCCTGGGTAAGTGACGGCGGTGATCACCGTAGGCATGTTGGGCGATGGCGCGTACCAGGTGCTGCCACCGAGGCCAAAATCCTGTTCATCCATGTACTTGGCGCTGTCCCAGCCGCTGCACGCAACGATATGCAGCGCAACATCCAATTTTTGTTCGGCTTTGTACAGCTGCGCGATTTCAGCGACGGTCAATCCGTGACGCTGCGGCACATCGATGAAACCGACAAAACTGCGGTACTTGAGCTGAACTTGATTGCCTTCAACAACTTCACCGCCAAGCGGATTGGGCCTGTCGAACACCCAAACTTCTGTGCCCGTCTGCGCCGCGGTTTGCAACGTCATGCACAGCGTGGCAGCGTATGTGTAATATCGCGCGCCAACATCTTGAATATCAAAAACAAGTGCGTCAATGCCGGCCAAGGCTTCTGGGCGCGGCGTCAGCGTATCGACCGACCGACCGTACAGGGTCGCCACAGGCAGTTGGAAAATTGGATCCAGCCCCGCGTCGACGGCGATCAAGTCCTGTGCCGTCGACCAAAGGCCGTGCTCGGGTCCAAACAATCGTACAATTTCAATACCTTGTTGCAACAACACGTCGATCAGGTGGTGGCGCACGCCTGAGCTGCTCTGGCTGCGCACCAAGGTCGAGGGATTGGCCACCACCGCGACTTTTTTGCCGCGCAACATCTTGAAATCTTGCGCTTGTGCGATTTCGGCTCCGGTCAAAAGCATCGGCCGTGCCTCAAGCGCGTTCGTTTTGATCTGGAAAGCGCAAAATCCGCAATTCGCCTTCACCTTCAACGCGGTACACCTCGATCTCCTTGACGTTGGTGAGGTTGATGTAGAGCGTCGGTTCTTTCTCGCGTTCATTGCGCAAGGCCACAAATCCATTGTCAATTTGATCAATGATGCCGACCACCGATGTGTCCTCGTCATCGAACTGAATGACCCAAACTTTCTGACCGACCAATGCTTTCATCTTCTACACCTTGCGCCGAAACGGAACCGTCGTGCGCCCGCAGTGTACACGAGCGCAGCTGCGACTCCAACCCCAGCATTTGCGCGGGTACGCCATTGATTTTACGCTATAATATTTGACACCGACGCGCGATATTGCGTTGTCGACCAATGGGTTGCGGTTTTCATTTGACACGCCGCGACTGCTTGCGCATTCTGACAGCCAGATGCCCAATGCGGACCGTTTTGGTCCGTTTTGATGGCCGCGGACCAACAGCTGAGGGTTTTATGGAATTTAATAATAATTACGCGAATTTGAGCGATGTGGATGAATTCGTGCAGCGCACACAGGATTACGCCGATGGCAAATTGGAACCGGATGCGTACCGGCAATATCGCCTGACCCGCGGTGTTTATGGCCAGCGGCAGGACAATGTTTTCATGCTGCGCATCAAAATGCCGGGTGGCATCGTGACGCCGGATCAGTTGCTCGCTACGGCTGAAGTGACGGAAAATGCACCGGATAAGCTGGCCCACATCACGACGCGCGAAAACATCCAGATCCACTATTTTCCGCTGCCCGAGGTGCAGATTTGGATGCGCAAGCTGGCCGATGCCGGCTTGACGATGACTGAGGCCTGCGGCAACGCGGTGCGCAACATCACCCAAGATCCTTATGCAGGCTTAGCGGTAGATGAAGTATTCGATACCACGCCATATATGCAAGAAATTGTTCGCTTTTTGTTGCGAAATCCGCGGGCTCAGGGTTTGCCGCGCAAGTTCAAGATCGCGCTGTCGACTTCGCCGGCTGATCGCGGCTTTGCGGCGATTCACGACGTGGGTTTGATCGCGGTGCTCGATGGCAACGGTCAGCCGGCTTTTCGCATGACGGTCGGGGGCGGCCTCGCCTCCATGCCGCGTTCGGGTCTGCTGATGCACGAAGCATGGCCGGCGCAAAACATTTTGACGCCGATGCTGGCGGTGATCGATTTCTTTCAGGCCCACGGCAACCGCAAGGTGCGTTCAAAGGCGCGGATCAAGCATGTGCTGCGGCGCATGGGCGACGAGGCCTTTTTGGTAAAATATCATGAATATCTGGCCGCGGTGCAAAGCGATCCGCCGCCGCGTCTGACGGTGCAGCCGACCGATCGACCGCACAGCCAACAATGGCATTACGCGCGGCCGACCGATGACTTGAGCCGAGCAAGCGGCTTTCGCGCATGGGCGGACACGTGCGTGCGCGAAACGCGTTTGGAAGGTCGTGTTTTTGTTCAGGTTCGTCTGGACCGCGGCGGCGAACTGACACCGCAGAATCTGCGCGATCTGGCGCAGCTGACGCGCGAATTTGGCGAAGGCAAATTGCATTTTACGCCGACGCAAAACGCCGTCTTGCGTGCTGTCGCGGTGGAAGATTTGCCGCGTCTATACCGAGCGTTACAGCAAGCGGGTTTGGGCAAAGCGGGCGCTGACAGCATCGCCGACATCACCAGTTGCCCGGGCGTCAGCACTTGCAACCTAGGCGTCACTTTCAGCCGATTCCTAGCCGACGAATTGGTACAAATGCTCGAACATAAAGGGCAAACGGATGCAACCATCAAGATCAGCGGCTGCCACAACAGCTGTGGCCAACACCACATCGGCACGTTCGGGTTTTACGGTGCGCTCAAACGCATCGGTGGGCGAGCGGCCCCGCACTACCGGCTGATGGTCGGCGGCGGCATTCATCCCCATGGCGCTGAATTTGGTGAAGATTTGGGCCTGATTCCTTCCAAGCGGGCACCGGTGGCTGTGGCGCGGCTTTTGGATTTCGCCGACAAGCACAAGGCCGACGGCGAGACGATCGGCGGCTATTTGCGCCGTGTCGACAAGGAAATATTGAAACCGGTTGTAGCCGATCTCCTCAATATTGAAGAAGAACAAGCTTTAGAAGGCGACTTTTGGGACATCGGCGCCGACGCGCCGTTCAGCGTTGAAACGCGAGAGGGCGAGTGCGCAGCCTGATCGCGCAGCGCAGCCGGATCGGACAGGGCGGCCATTGGCGCAGCGATCTCCTGATCTCGTTGCTCCTTGCGCTGCAATGCGCCTGCGGGGCCGCACAAGGCGCGGCCAGGCACGCCGACGGCAAGCGCCACGCGGTTGCGGGGACAAAGGTTTCCGTCGAAGTACCAGCAGGTTACCTCATCGGTGAAGGCATGAATTGGGGCAGCGACACGCCGCAAGGCGCGATTTTGCTGACCGTGCGCCGTCAGGCCGAACCAGCGCAAGGGTTGAAGGCCTATGCCGATCAATACATTCAGCAAACCCAAAAAAGCGGCTTGGCCGACATTGAGTACGACAAGATCGTGCCGTTGGGCGATCTAGAAGGGCGACTGATCCAAGCCATTGAATTAAACCGAGATAATCCGGCCGCTATTTGGTTGATGCTGACGCTGGCCGAAGATGGCTTGTACGCGGCGGCCGCATCCGGGCCTGCGGCAGCTTTGCTTGTTCGGCGGCAGGAGCTTGAAACTTTTTTAAAATCGCTGCGGATTGACGCGCCCAGTGACCCCAAAGGCCCGCCCAAGGCCGATCCTTTTGTCGATGTCGATTTGCCGCAGCCGGTGACGCCCTAATCGAAAATCGGGGCGGATCAGAACGCCCAACCGACAGTGGCGTTGACAAGTAGGGGCGAGCGCATCGAAGCAAACTCACTAGAATCGCGCAGCTGTTCGGTTGGATCGCCGCCAAATTCGCCGCCGTCATACGATTTGCCGTTTTCAATCACTGGGTCGTTTTTGGCGTTGTATTGATAGCCTAAGGCGCCGCTAAACATTAGACCGAAGCGAAAGGTGTGTTTGACACCGATGAAAAGCGCGTACTGATTGACCGAGCCTTCGCTGCTCAAGAACCGAGAAGGATTGGTATTTCCGGTGGTGCGGGTCGACCAGCCGGTGCCCTGCAGGCCTAGGCTCATGCCGTGGTCAAAATCACCGACGAAGTAATATTGCGCCCTTACGGTGGCACCGATGGCGCGTACGCCGGTACCGAAATTGTTATCGCGATCAGCAGCTTTGATCGGCAAGAACGCCACGCCCAGCGTTAAGCCCGCGCTAAAGTGGCGATCAACCGCGTAGTCGCCGCCTAGCTCAAAGAACGGCACGAGCAAATGCGAAATCGAAGTCGACACCGTCAACCAGTGCTCGACCGGCGGAAGGTGCCTTTCGCCTTCGACTTTTTTGCTGTCGTGCACGGGTTCGGTTTCCAAATCATCGGAAGCGAGCACAGGATGAGCACACAGCAGACCGACTAGCATTAGAACGGAGGCAAATTTCAACATTTTTGAATCCTTACAGGCAGCACCGTTCAATGCCCTCCGCCTTTGGATGACCGAACGTTCCAAACCATCAGCATGAGCGCGGCACCGATGATCGCAAACGGGATCGGCCAGACCTTCCAAACATCCCAGCCGAAATTCGTTGTGATTTTACCAACAAACCAACCGGTGAACGGCGCGGCGAAGAAGTACTGGGAGCCGTCGAAAATGCCGGCAGCGGAAGCCGAGCCGTGCTTGCCGCCGAGGTCCATGGAAGCTGCCCCCATGATGACGCCATGCACGCCGTTGACGAAAAATGACAAAATTGACAGGCAGATAACCGTTTCCCAGCCTCCCCAGCATTTGGGGGTTACTGCGTAGAACAAGCCTAGGCTGGCCGCCATGCCCAAAAACCCCGCGCAGATGACAGGCGCGCGACGGCCGATCTTGTCGGAGAGAGGGCCGATCGCGAAACCACCGAGGATGCCCAAGGTTGCGATGCCCCACGGCATGCTCTGGGCGATGATGCTGGTGCCGGTTACACCTATGACTTCTTTGAGATAAAGCGGCCACCAAGCGTCGATCACGCTGCGGCGCACGAAGCCTATCATGATGGACGCCAAGGCAAAGATGAGGATGTTTTTGTTGGTGAGGACGCCCTTGATCAGCGCCATCGTGCTCGCTTTGGCCACGGCGTGCGACGGGTCGTCGGGCAAGACGGCTGCATAGCCCGCCTGTTCGGGCGTATCGGTGACAAGGAAGTAGTCCAAACTGGCGAAAATAGCGACAAGGACAGCTGGAATCCAAAATCCCCAGTACCACGTCGTCGCGGCGGCGATCGCGGGCACGCCAGCAAAAGCGAACACCAACCCCAAACGGATCAGAATGCCGAAAATGGCGCTGAAACTGCCGCGTTCGTGAGGGGCGAACCACTGCGAATTGATTTTGATGATCGCCATGGCGCCGAAGGACTGAAAATAGGCGTTGACGGCCCAGACGGCGGACATGATGTAGGCGCTGGTGTGCGGGTCAACCGAACCGATCAACCAATGGCCCGCGCCGAAAGTGAGATTGGCGGCGACGACACCCGCTGAGCCGATCAGGTAGGCCTTGCGGCCGCCGATGCGGTCGACAACCGTGGCGTTGATGATCACGGACAAACCGTAGAAAAACGGCAGCACCGTCTCCAAAATCGAGAGATCTTCTTTGTTCCAGCCAAAAGCAGAGAGAAGCAATGGCGAGACGGCCGAATAGTTGTACCGCGCCATCATGAACAGCGCGTACAACACGCCGATGACGAACCAATTCTGGCGCCGCCGCCATTCGAAGGAAGTTTGTCCTTTCATGATGCTCTCCAAGCCTCGAGAATAACTTGAGGAAAAACGCGGCAAGCATACGCAACGTGTCCGCGTTCGTCAATGCGCTGCGGTAAGCCGTTCAACGGGGACGACAAACATGTTGTGTCGAAAATGTGTCCCTTTGACGACAAATGTGACAAATGCAGCGAGATCTGCTAGCTTTCAAGCGGTTAGGGAGGATTGGCGTGGCGAGAGATATGCATTTGGAATCACAACAGAATGCCACACATGCGCAGCCACCGCCGCATCTGCGCGTGGCCGTTCACGATCGCGCGCGTGTCGAATGGGTCACAACGGTGCCGATCGCGCCACCGGACCAAAGCCAAGCGTACGAAGTCGTGTTTGAAGCCCAAGTGCCTGATGCCATTTGGGTTGCCCATCAACCTTGGGAACGTTTTCAAGTGCGTTCGCGGCTCACAAGCCCGATGCTGACACCCGGCACACGTCAGGTGGGTCCAGCGATTGATCAATTGCGCCGTCGCGCCCTGTCGGCGGTGCACGCCCTGAAATTGGCCTCGCGCCCGCCGTTGCAACTCATTCACGCCGCGCGCAAACGCGATGGACAACTGCGCGACGACGAAGCGCAGAGTATTTTAAGCTTTTTTTCGACATCCTTGGCAAACGCCGGCGCGGCCCGCGAGGCGTTTGACTACCTGCGCGATGCCAACGATCAAGCGCTGGAACGCGAACAAAAATTGGCCGATGAATACGTGTCCGCGCATATTTTGTTATTGATTACGCGGGTTGCTAACGCGCTTGAAGGGCGACCTGCGGTCAAGGGGGCCGCGACGCGGGCTGGCCCCATGCTCGGCGAAGTTGGGCAAGTGCAACTGGTTTTGCGCGAAGCTCTTTTGCGCGAGCAACAGCACCGCAAGGACGCGGGTATCCGCCACGCGGGTCTGCACGGCATTTCAGACGTCGAGGCTTTTCTGAACCGCGGTGCGCTTTTGAAAAAACACTTTCAGCAAGCGCTGTTTCTCGATGCCAAGGCCTATATGCTCGACCAGCGCTTGCGCAATTGGATCGCGGCCGCTGTCGCCATGATCGCGTCGATTTTTTACTTTGTCGGCCAGATTTACATGTTCAACGGCTTGATGACCGCGGGTGCCACCACAGTGTCCTTGGTGTTGGCTGGTTTGATCGCGGCATTGGTCTACGCCGCCAAAGATCGCATCAAGGAAGTCGGGCGCGTTTGGGTCATGGAACGGCTCAAACACTGGTACGCCGATCGCGTGGCCCATTTGACGCTGCAAGAGCGCATGGACCCCAAGTGTTCCAAATTCGCATTAGCCCGTGAAACCATAGATATACGGCGCACGGTCGAACCCGATCGCCTCAACCCGGGTCTAGGGCGGACCACAGTCGTGCACCACTTGCGCGTTCACGAACTCCTGCGCCACAGCGGCCTGCAACTGCTGCACGATTCTGGGCTTTTGGGACTCAAGCACATTTTTCGCTACGATCTGTCGCCGCTGCTCGCCAAACTCGACGATCACCTCAAGCGCGTGCCGGTCGTGAGCGCCGATGGCGTGCAAACACGCGCTGCGACACGGGTTTATACGATTCCGCTGTCGGTGCGGCTGCAGCAGGTGGGCAGCGACGCGCCCGCGGCGCAGTTGCGCGGCCACCTGTTGATGCGCCGCAGCGGTTTGGTTCGGTTTGTTCCCAGTGACAATCGCCAGTTGCAGCGTCTACACTTGCCTCAAATCGTGCCCGTCGACGACGAAATGGGACTTTTGACCCGCGCCGGTTGACATCGATTTTACGCCATTTTTCTTCACGCAGCGGCGATCATGCACCCAACGCTCTCGATCACAGTTTCGATTTTTTTGCCGGGTCTGTCGGCCGTGTTGCAGCGGCGCTGGCTGGAAGCCGTGATGCTCTGGTTTGTGCTGACTTTTTTCACCGTGAGCGCCTTGCTGTGTCTGGTCGCCGCCAACGATGCCGTGTCGCTGCAACAAGTGCCGTTGTTTGAGGCCTTGGGCACACTTCCGAGCAAACCGCGCATTCCGCCGACTGTTCCCGTGTGTTTGCTGGTGGCGATTTCGATCAATGTGGCGAGCGCGTATTTTGTCTCGCGGCCGCTTTCCGAAAAAAACAGCGGGTCCACTTGAGCAGCGACGCAGTTGGCCTTCACCTGCAGATCGACACGCGTATCCGCATCGATGGCCGGCAATGTCCGGCGGAAATCTTTGTTGCCTTGCAGACTTGGGCGTTGGAACAGTTCAACGTCGACAATCCGCAGTATTGGGCGGCGCGCAACCACAGGCGGCCGTGCAAACACTTGCCCCAGCGTCTTGAACTAGCTGTTGTCAAAGATAATCAGCTGGAATTGCCGCGGGGCGCCAACGTCGAACTGAAAAAATGGCTGCGGCAAAACGCGCCCGATCTGGCCATTGTGCTCGATGATCTGCGCGCTTCGCCCGAAATGCCTGCGCTAAAGCTGAACGCAGTGCTGCGGCCTTATCAGCATGACGCGGTTGCCGCCGCGATCAAAATGCGCGACGGCGTTATCGTCGCACCGACCGGTTCGGGTAAGACCCTAATGGCAATGGGTATAATCGCTCAGTTGGGCCTGCGCACGCTGGTGCTTGTGCACACCAAGACGCTGCTGGAGCAAACTTGTCACGTCATTGAGCAAACGCTTGGCGTGAAGCCGGGAAAATTCGGCGGCGGCGAAGGCTTTTTGGCCGATGTCACCGTGGCGACCGTGCAAACGCTATCGCGGCAACCGCCGGACGCCCTGCGCGACCATTTCGGCCTCGTGCTGCTCGACGAAGCCCACCATTGCCCTGCCGGCACCTTTACGGAAATTATTCAGCGCTTTACAGCTCGGTGGCGCATTGGCCTGACGGCGACCCCCAAGCGCGCCGATGGGCTGCAGCACCTCATGCACAGCGCGCTCGGTCCGCAGATCTACCGCGTGCATCCGGCGGCGATGGTCGGTATCGGTTCGCTTTGTACGGCACAAGTGCAGCCAATTGAAACGGATTTTGCCGGCGGGCGCTTGACGGACCACACGGCGATGATGAGCCGAATTTGCTTTGATGTCGCGCGCAACGCGCAGTTGCTCAGCGTGATCACAGCCACTTATGGCAAACGCGCGCTGGTGCTGAGCGAGCGGGTCGAACACTGCGTCGAGTTAACGGAGCGGTTACAACATGCTGGTTTACAAGCTTATTTGCTGGTGGGCCGCATGACTTTGGAGCAACGTCAGCGCGCGCTGGCGGCTTTTCTCAGCCAACCGCGGGCACTGCTAATTTCTACAACATCGCTTGTCGGTGAGGGTTTTGACTGTCCGGACTTGGACACCCTTTATCTGGTCGCGCCGTCGGGCAATCTGACGCGCACAACGCAAGCACTTGGTCGCGTGTTGCGCCCGTTCCCTGGCAAGCCCGCTCCGCGCGTGTACGATTTCGTCGACGTCCAAACCCCTGCACTCGCACGCAATTTTGACAAGCGCGTGGGTGTCTACCGCTCCCACAGCGCCCACATCGCCCAAGCGTGGTTGGTCGACAAAGCGCTGACATCGCACCAAGGCAACGTTGCGGTCTAGGGCTATCGCAAGAACGATCAGTCTCCGTGGCGGCCTATTGCGCCGGGATCGATCGACGGGTCGCGTGCGATATCGTCAAATATATTGAATGTGCGAAGAAAAATGGGTCCGCTGGCGACGCGTGGGAATAAAATTCCCCCGCTACATTTCAAGATGTCCCTTCGGGACA
>CAMDBH010000066.1 GCA_945889325.1 Klebsiella pneumoniae | reverse complement strand
GGCCGCGCTCGCGTCCTGTCCCGGAGGGACATCTCGAACTGTAGCGGTGGACTTCAGTCCAACGCGTTGCCGCGATTGAGGTTTTCTTCGATTATTGCCCGCGGCCTCAGCCTAACGCCCCGTGATCGTTCTTGCGATAGCCCTGCGCGTCAGACGCAGATCGGTCCGACGGCCCTTTGCAAAAGCGACGATCTAGTTCACTATGCGTGTCCGGCAGCGCCCTCTCACCGCCCGCGCCCGACAGGACCTAAGATGAGCAAAAATCCAATCATTCGCGTTAGTAACTCCTTCACGCGCAATGAAATACGCATCCTCAAGGAAATCATCGACACTGCGACAACCCAAGAATTTCGCGGGCGCAATCACTTGATGAAATTCATTGAAAATCCGCATTTTAGCTTGCTTTACCGGAAGTTGGCGTCGATGCAGGAAAAGGCGGACAGCTTGCATGTCGCCGCGCGCACCGGTGCTCCGGTGATCGAAAAGCCCGAAAAAAATGGTTGAGAATCAAACTGGCTCGTAGGAATCTGGGGGCGCGTTGTCTCGTCCTTTCGAAAGCATGAGATTTGCTGTCGTCGCGCTGACGCTGACGATCGGCGCATGCACGCAACCGGCAAAGGACCCGCAGGCGCTGATCAACGCGGCGATGGCATCGGCCGGATCCGACCCGACCGCTGCCTTTGATCCGAACGCGCCCATCGAAGTGACCGCGGCGTCGGCCATCGCCAATCGCGGTGTCGAAAGTGCGGCTCAGATTCCAGAAAATGTCAGCCTGACTTCAATATCTGCTCATTTTTTGGCATTTGGCGATTCAGGTGTTGGCACGCCCGATCAGTTCCGCGTCGGCAAGACGATGCACGAGGTTTGCGGCCGCCTCGGCTGCGATTTTGCCATCCACACCGGTGATATTATTTATCCCATCGGTTTGCAGAACGCCGATGATCCTCAAGCTATTGAGAAATTTGAAAAACCATACGCCCTGCTCGACCTGCCCATCTACTTATCGCTTGGCAACCACGACTATTACGGCAACCCAGATGCAGCGGTGGATTACGCCGTTAAGAGCGCGTCCCGTCACTGGATCCTGCCCACGCGTTACTACACATTTGTTCGAGGCGGCGTGCGGTTTATCGCGATCGACACCAATGTTTTGGGCGAGCGCCAAGCCAAGTGGCTGCAACAGGTGCTTGCCGATAGTCGGCGTTTTCGCGAACTTTGGGTCGTCGTGTATGGCCACCATCCGCGCCAATCCTACGGAGTGCACGGTATTGCGGACAAGGCGCTGGCCACTTGGTTGGACAGAAACCTGTGTTGGCGCACGGATTTGTACGTCGCTGGTCACGAGCACGACAAGCAAGTGATCAAGCCGCGCTGCGGGGTGCACCAAATGATTACCGGAGCATCGGCGATGTTGCGGCCGGCCAAAAGTGGCGACAATACGGTATTTGCCAAAAGTTCTCTTGGTTTCACGTGGTTTGAGGCCGATGGCGCCAAACTTGCGGCACGGTTTTTTGACGAGACCGGCGGTCAGGAATTTGAACAAGTTCTTGAACGCCGAACTGCAGAATTCTGCGGTGGCGACGGCGTTTGTAATGGTCAGTGCCCTGTTGATCTCGACTGTTCGGAACAAAGTTGCGCCGCCGACCGACGCTGCAACCAAGGGTGCACAGACGACCCGGATTGCGCCGCCAATTGTGAATGCGATCGTCTGGCCATGGCATGTGACGTGCGCGCGGGCGACCTACCGTGCGGTTGTGATGCGGCATGCATCGCCGGTCGGCGCCCGTGTTCGATCGACGGCGAGTGCGATCCCCAATGCAGCAAAGATCCCGACTGCAAATAGATTTGGCCGATGCTCAGCCTTTGGCCAACTGGCTTGCGAGCACCCCGACCTCGGTAGTCGGCAAGGCGCACGTGCCCTGCGTGCACAGATACGCCGTCGGTTTTCCGTTCTGCGCGATCTTGCCGCCAACCAACGGCGCCACAATCGATAACGCTTCAAGATCCGGCCCCATCCTGACGACGTGCCAAACCACGTGGGGCAAAAACGTGTCTCGAAACATGGGGCCAAAAGGGTGTGATTCAAGGGCGGAATCGCTTGGCAACACGATGACGAGGACGCGATAACCGGCGTGCTGCGCCTCAACCGCGACGAGCAGATCGGTCGCTGCCATCGGCATTTGTTGCGCGTGGGTGGCGCATGCGCAAAGGGTGGCCTCGGCGCTGGCGCGGTAGCCATCGACACCTGTCAATGCAGCAAGTTGCAATAAGTTCAGAGCGGCAACCGAATTGCCGGCAGGCTCCGCGCCGTCGCGGGTCGGCTTGGCGCGGGCCAGCAGCACTTCGGCATCGACAGCCGTGGCGAAGTAGCCGCCGCGGGCATCTGCAAAGAGTTGATCTTGTTTGGCTTGCAAATCAATTGCGGCATTGAGCCAATGCTGCGCATGGGTTGCTGAATAAAGCGCGAGTAACCCTTGGATGACAAAGGCATAATCATCCAAGAAGCCTGGTCCCCCGGCAACGTCGTCCAGCCAACTGCGCCGCAGCTTGCCGTCAATGATCAAGGTGGATAGGACAAATTTAGCTATTTGTTCAGCTGCTTGTACGTACGCCGGCTGCTGCAACTGCCATCCCGCACGGGCCAACGCCGTGACGGCCAAGCCGTTCCAACTGGCGACAATCTTGTCATCGCGCAGCGGCGGGGGACGCGTCAGCCGCAGTTGGTACAAACGGTCAAGCAGGCCGCGCAGCTGAGTATACAGTTGAAATTCAGGCACTTGCAATTCAGCCGCCGTTTGCACAAGCGGCTTGGTCCGGTGCAAAATGTTGCTGTGCTCGAAATTCCCGTCGGCCTCGCACGCGTAGACTCGCGCGACCAAATCGCCATCTGCCGCGCCCAGCACTTCGCTTAACTCATTGGTTGTCCAAAGGAAAAACTTTCCTTCCACGCCTTCTGAATCGGCATCGGTGGCGCTGAACAGGCCTCCGCCCGAATGCCGCATTTCGCGGATCAGATAATCAAGCGTTTCGCGGATCGCCCTTTCGATCTCAACGTCTTGGGTCAAGGCAAAAATATCCAGCGCACCGGCGACGATTAGTCCCTGATCATACAACATTTTTTCGAAATGCGGCGCGAACCAGCGCGCGTCTGTGCTGTAGCGGTGAAAGCCGCCCCCCACTTGATCGTAGACGCCGCCCCGAAACATCGCCAAGAACGTTTGCTTTGCTATTTCAAGCGCTTCACTATTGCCGGCACGGGCGGAGTAGCGCGCCAGCAGCGAAATCGGCACTTGCGACGGAAACTTTGGCGCGCGGGCCAAGCCGCCGTAGCGCCGGTCGTACATGGCCGTGACGGTGTGGAAAACCGCATCAGTCAACGCGGTTTGAGGCAAAGCGCTTGTTGGGGCAGCGGCCAAACTCCGCTGCACCGCCGTGGTCACTTCTTGGCCAAATTCCGCGACGCGCGCTGGATCATCGCGATAAAGATCGGCCAGTTGGGTTAGAACGTCGTGAAAGCCCAAACGCTGACCGCGGTGACCGGCAAACGGTGGAAAATAGGTGCCCGCGTAAAATGGCAATCCTATTAGGCAATCCCCTTCTCCCGCCGCCGGCATCAGCCACACGCTCATCGGCCAACCGCCGGAATCGTGCATCGCCTGCACCGCCGCCATGTAAATTTGGTCGACATCCGGCCTTTCTTCGCGATCGACTTTGACCGGCACGTACCGGCTGTTGAGCAGTTCGGCGATCGTCAGATCTTCAAAACTTTCGTGTTCCATCACGTGGCACCAATGACACGTTGAATAGCCAACCGACAAAAACACTGGCCGTTTGAGGTGTTGTGCCTCGCGCAGTGCTTCTTGGCCCCAAGGCCGCCAGTCCACCGGATTGTGCGCGTGTTGGCGGAGGTAGGGACTTGCCTGCAATATCAGTCGATTTGTGTAATTTGGCTGCGAACCGGCCGCCGCGTGCGGTGAGGTGCCCTCGCCATGAACTTGGGCGGCGCCGCCTTGGATATGCCGCGTCCGCGGCGCGTAATTTTCGGGCAATCCAGCAAGAGCGTTCAAGATTTCGGCCTGAACCTCGGCGGAATACCGGTTGGATCCAGGCGCGATTTGTGTAGACATTATCGACTCCGGCCACAGGTTGCGTGGCGCGATGGTGGTTTCAAAACGCATCGTGTGCGCGAGTCGCGGCCACCGCAATAGGCTGTCAAGTTTTTGTGCAAAATGGGATAAAGCGCGAAATTCGCTAGGTTTGACGCGGCATTTTGCCGCAGTGCGTCAATAGATTGAACCCTTCACGATCGTCATCACGGGCGAAAATTCTCACCAACAATGCCCGATATGCCAGCAAACGGGGCACGCAAGTGCATTTTTGTAACAACTGACGACGCGAAACGCATTTGTTGCTGGCACAACTGCCCGAGTTTCGCTAGACAGAAGGGTTGTCTGCGCGCCGCTTTGGCCGCGGCGCAGTTTTGTGCTCGCCCGCGACCGCGCCACGCCCATGGCCACAAATCGGCAAGTGTTCTAGAGAGATAAGTAGTTTGGACTGCGCATTGCTTCATCCCCCGGAGTTCTCATGAAAGTTGCAGATTCTCGCCCATTTGCTTTGAAATCAGCTGTTTCTCTTGCCTTTCTTGCCTTCGCACTTGTCACCGCGGCAGCTTGCGGGACGCAAGATGCAGTCGACGGACCCGGCGATGGCTTGGGTGCGATCAACGACAATGGTAATGGCGGCCTTGGCGAAGACGTGGAAGTTTTTAGCTATCCGCCGGCTTGTCCCGTCAATGAAGTTTGCAAATGCAAAGTGGATCTCGACTGCAAATCCGGCGTGTGCATTTTTGACAAGGATGGCAACGGCACCTGCGCGCTGACCTGCAAGGACGGCAACTGTCCCGTCGGGCGGATTTGCAAGGCTGTTCCTGCGCCGCTGCCTGGCGCGCCGACTGAACTGTGCTTGCCCGGTGAGCCGACGCCCTGCATCGTGGCGGCCGAATTGTGTGACGGTATTGACAATGATTGCAACGGTTTAACCGACGACACGACCTGCGACGACAACAACGCGTGCACAAAAGATATTTGCGCTGGCGTCAGCGGCTCCTGCGCATCCACGCCCACGGAAGGCGCCTGCGACGACGGAAACGCCTGCACCAATGGCGATGCTTGCGGCAACGGCGTGTGTTTGCCTGGATTTCCAACGCCTTGCGACGACAGCAACGTCTGCACCATCAACAGTTGTGACCCAAAGACCGGCCTTTGCGTTTTCCCAATCCAGAGTGGCCCTTGCAACGACAACAGCGTTTGCACCAACGTCGATGATTGCGTGGCGGGCACTTGCGTGGGCAGCAGCAAAAAGGATTGTGACGACCAATTGGTGTGCACCGACGATTTTTGCGACCCGATCAAAGGCTGCGAGCATGTTTTCAATACGGCCGCGTGTGACGACGGCAACGCTTGCTCAAACAGCGATGCATGCAAAGACGGCGTGTGCTTGGCCGGCGCAGCGACGCCGTGCGACGACGACAATCCTTGCACTGCGGACAGTTGCGACGTTACCAAGGGCGCCTGCGCCCACGTGCCGCAACTGGGCGGTTGTGACGACAGCGACACTTGCACCGTGCAAGATTTTTGCACCGACGGCAAATGCGGCGGAAAACCTAAGGATTGCGATGACTCAAACTCCTGCACGATCGACAGTTGCGCGGCCGGTGCTTGCAGTTACAAGCTCAAACCGGACAACACAGCTTGCGATGACAGCAACGCGTGCACCGACAAAGACGTTTGTGATCACGATGGTCTGTGCAAGGGTGAGGCCAAATTCTGCGGTGACAACGACCCGTGCACGACAGACAAATGCCAGGCCGATGGCAGTTGTGCCTACGAAAAAATCAGCGGCGCGGCGTGTGACGACGGCAATTTGTGCACCTTGGGCGATGCTTGTAAGGATGGCAAGTGCGAGTCCGGCATGGCCAAATTTTGCGACGACGGCAACGTGTGCACCGACGACAAGTGCGACGCGGGCGGCTGCGTATTTACGCCGAACGCGGGTCCGTGCGACGACAACGACGGGTGCACCCTCGATGACAAATGCGCGGGCGGCAAGTGCCTGTTTAGCAAGGGACAAAGCTGCAACGACAACAATGTTTGCACCAAAGACGATTGCGACACGTTGACCGGAAAATGCAAAAGTATAAGCGTGGTTGACGGGGTTGTCTGCGAAGATGGCGTCAAATGCACGCAGTCCGACCAGTGCGTCAGCGGCAAATGCGTTGCGGGCGTGACGATCAAATGCGACGACGGCAATCTCTGCACGAGCGATGCATGCGATGAAAATACAGGCGCTTGTGCGTTCAAGAACACCGACGGCGCGCCGTGCACGGACGGCAACAATTGCACCGTCAATGACGCTTGTAAGAGTGGCAAGTGCATGAGCGGAAACAACAATTGCCAGTGCCAGAAGAACGAGGAGTGCGCGGCTTCAGAAGACGGCGACGCCTGCAACGGCACGCTGTTCTGCGACTTAACCAGCAACACCTGCAAAGTCGACTTGATGACCATCGTCAACTGCGATGAGAGCAAGAACACCGCGTGTGTGTCATGGAAATGTCAGGCTAAAGTCGGTAAATGCCTGCCCGTCAACGCCGACGACAACAAGGCTTGCGACGCCGACAGCAGCGTATGCACCGCCAACGACCATTGCGCAGCGGGCATTTGCAGCAGCGGCGGTCCAGTCAGTTGTGACGACAGCAACGCCTGCACCAACGACAGTTGCGACCCCATAACCGGCTGCAGCCATGTCAACAACAAGGCGACTTGCAGCGACGGCGACGCGTGCACCACGGACGACTTTTGCGGCAACGGCAAATGCACGCCCGGCACGCCAAAGTACTGCGATGACGGCAACTTATGCACTGCGGACCTGTGCGACAAGGTGACGGGCAAATGCGTCATCACGCCGATCAGCGGCGGCGACTGTGACGACGGTAATCCCTGTACGCTCAATGACTTGTGCCAAAATGGCCTGTGCCAACTCGGTTCGCTCAAGGATTGCGACGACGCGGTTACCTGCACCGCCGATTCCTGCGATCCCGTGACGGGCAAGTGCGCTTTTGCCAAATTGCCCGACGGAACTGGCTGTGATGATGGCAATTTGTGCACGCAGAACGACACCTGCAAAACCGGCATCTGCAAATCGGGCATCGTCCCCGGTTGCGGCGACAACAACATCTGCACTGACGATTCCTGCGATGTCGTAACCGGCTTGTGCCAGCACATACCTTCGCTTGCGGGATCGCCTTGCAACGACGGCAACGGGTGCACGTTGACCGATTCCTGCAAAAACGGCGGCTGCCTATCGGGTTTGGCCAAGGTTTGCGAGGACAATTTGGTCTGTTCTACAACATCTTGCGACCCAGTGAGCGGCCAGTGCGCGGCAAAGGCCGAAGGCGGCCCGTGTGACGACGGCATGGCGTGCAGCTTGGGCGATACCTGCACCGGCGGCGCTTGCGTGCCGACCAATTTCGTGACTTGTGACGACGGCAATTTGTGCACCAACGACAAATGCGACCCGAAAACGGGCAAGTGCGCGTACGTGGCCAATAGCAGCCCGTGTGACGACAAGAACATTTGCAACGGCACGTTTGACGTTTGCAAGGCCGGCGTTTGCAACGGCGGTCCGCTCTACAATTGCAACGACGGCAATGTTTGCACAACCGATTTCTGCGACCCCACCAAAGGTTGCGTCAACACCCCCGCCAATGAGGGCGCCGCGTGCAACGACGGCAGCGTCTGCACGGTTGGCGACGTTTGCAAGAACGGTGGCTGCAAGGGCGTTGGCATCGTTTGTGGCGACGGCAACCCGTGCACGGCGGACTCGTGTGACGTTGTAAAGGGCTGTTTGTATACACCATTTAGCGGGCCTTGCAACGATGGCAACAACTGCACGCTGGGCGACATCTGCACCGCGGGCAAATGCATTCCCGGTGCACCGACCGTTTGCAGCGACGGCAATGCCTGCACCGACGATTTGTGCCAAGTTGGCACGGGCGCGTGCGTGTTCAACGGCAACAACGCAAACAATTGCAGCGACAACAACCCGTGCACGTCGGACGATCACTGCGCGCTGGGCAAATGCACCGGTGGCAACGTGATGTTGGTGTGCGACGACAAGAACGGCTGCACCTCTGACGTGTGCGATCCAAACAACGGTTGTCTTTACATCAATAATCCCGCGGCCCCGTGCACGGACAGCAACGCCTGCACCATCGACGATGCGTGCTTGGGCGGCGTGTGCACCAGCGGGTTACCCAAATTGTGCGGCGACGCCAATCAATGCACATCCGACAAGTGCGATCCGGTCAAAGGTTGTGTATTTACACCGCTTGATAACGTCGTTTGCGACGATGTGAACGCCTGCACCGGCGGCGACCTTTGCAAAGGTGGCGCGTGCGTCAGCGGCCCCATCGTCGCTTGCAACGACAGCAACGTGTGCACAAATGACAGTTGCGACAATAAGTTAGGTTGTATTTATGCGCCTATCGCGGGTCAAGCCTCAGTTTCGATCACGGCGTTTAGCGACGCGACGACGACGGCCAGCGCGACGCAGAAATTGACCAATGGGCTGCCCACTTATGATGTGAGCGGCGCGCAGGTATTTCTCAATTATGCCCAAGCGGCGCCGACGGCCGTCGCGTCTTTCTGGACCGCCACGATTCCGGGTGCGACGTGGATTTGGTATGAAGCCGTGGTTTCCAAACCCACGCTGAAACAGGAGCCTGTCGGTTTCACGCGCACTTTTGATCTGCCAATCGGCGCAGGTAGTTACGATGGCAAATTGGCCATTGCTGCCGATGCCGCTGTCGCCTGCTGGGTCAACGGCATCCCGGCATTCCCAGGCACGTTGATCGCCGCCTACACAGTGCCGAAAACCGTGACGCTCAAGAAAATGGTCAAAGGTGGCACAAATACGCTGCAATGCACGGTGACCAACTACGGTGAAATCAATTCGACCGCGCTTACCAACCCGGCGGGATTGCTTTACCGTTTAGATGCACAATATTACGCGCCGGGCACCTTGTGCGATGACGGCAACGCCTGCACGCTGGATGAAGTTTGCCAAGGCGGCACCTGCAAATCGCCGGGCGGCACGCCGTGCGACGACAACAACGCCTGCACCACCGACGCTTGCGACCCCATTACGGGCTGCACGCACAAAAACGCGGACGGGATTGCTTGCGAAGACGGCAACTTATGCACCGCAAAAGACAGTTGCAAGCAGGGCAAATGCTTCGCGGGCGGCCAAGCCGTTTGCGACGACAGCAACATTTGCACCACGGATTCTTGCGATGGCTTCTTTGGTTGTTCGTTCTTGCCGAGTTTTTCCGCCAAGCCGACGCTATTCAATTTTATCAGCGACAAAACAACCACTTATAAGGCTGCGGACAACAGCCAGAAACCGGCCGTGCCAACGTATGATCAGACGCCGGGATGGAATCACACGCTGGCTCCGGCGCAATGGATTTGGTCGGCGGCGTTCGTGGAGACGCCAGATCAGACACAAGCCGTGACATTTACTAAAGTATTTACGTTGCCCAAGAACTCAAGCCAGATGATCGGCTCGATCAGTCTGTCATCGGATGGCGCATTCTTGTGCGCGCTGGGTGGCAAGTTGGTTGGCGTCAACGTGAACGAGGCCAATTTCGCCGTGCCGTACAAGCTTGATCTAACGGCACTATTGAAGGAAGGCGACAACACTTTGGTGTGCACCGTGACCAATCCGGGCAAGCCGGGCGCGTCGGCGTACGACAACCCCGCCGGCCTGTATTTCAGCATCGACGTCAGCTGGTACCCCGTTGGCGGCACAACACCCTGCAATGACGGCAATGCTTGCACAAATGGCGACTGGTGCGACAAGTTCGTGTGTGCTTCGGGTGCGCCGCTGTCTTGCGATGACAACAATGCCTGCACGGCCGATGCCTGCGACCCGAAAACCGGCTGCTCGCATGTAACCAACGGCGTTCTGGTTTGCGACGATGGCAATCCGTGCACTGTGTCCGATGTCTGTAAGAACACAGCATGTGTTGGCGGCGCGCTAGCGGCGTGCGTCGACGGCAACCCATGCACAACGGACGCCTGCAACGTACTTTCAGGCTGCACTTTTGCCAACGCGGATGGTTTGGCCTGCGATGACGGCGACCTTTGCACCGGCAAAGACACCTGCGCCGGCGGCACTTGTAAGCCGCTGGCCGCCGCGCCCTGCGACGACGGAAACCCTTGCACCAATGATTCGTGCGCACCGAAAACAGGTTGTTTCTATAACATTGCCAACAACGTACCTTGCGATGACGGCAACACTTGCACCGCCGATGACTTGTGTGCAGGCGGCATTTGCTTAGGCAAAGGCCAGGCAAAATGCGACGACAGCAATGAATGCACCAACGACGGCTGCACGCCGGTCGGCGGCTGCACCCACGCGCTTTTGACCGGTAACAAGTGTGAAGACGGCGACTTGTGCACCTTTGGCGATGTTTGCGCAAAAGGAGCTTGCGCGACGGGCAGCGCCAAGAACTGCGCCGACGGCGAGGCGTGCACAATTGACAGTTGCGACAGCAAAACGGGCGCGTGCATCTTCACGGCAGTATTGGCCGGCAAGTGTGAAGATGGCAACTTATGCACAATCAACGACATTTGCGACCTCGGCAAGTGCGTGGCAGGGGCGCCTCGGGATTGCAACGACGGCAACTCATGCACCACGGATTCATGCGACGCAGTCAGTGGTGATTGCGTACACTTGCAGGCAATCGGCGGATACGCCTGTAACGACGGCGATTTGTGCACATTGGGCGATGCGTGCAAGAACGGTATTTGCGTGGGCACGCCCAAGCCGTGTGACGACGGAAATGGTTGCACTGCGGACAGCTGCGATCCAAATGTCGGCAAATGTGTGAACGCCAGTTTGGCCGACGGCACCGTCTGCGGCGCCGGCACTTGCAGCAAGGGCATCTGTAAGTAGTTGTTTATTTGGGGTCTAGCGCAGGTGCCTTCGTGGAACTGACCGCCCGGCCGTGAATCACCTCCGCGCGTGCGAAAACCGTCGGATCCGTGCAAGCGCAACAGGGCTGGATCGGCGCGTTGTCGCAATGGAGAACAAAGATGGCGCGAAATTATTGGCAATATGTGGCGCTCGCGCATGCGGTGGGCTTGGTCGGTTTGCAAGCTTGCGGCGATGATGTAGCCAGCAGTGGGCCTGTTGGCGTTGAAGACCAGGCCTCCGGGGCCGACGTTGCGATCACGGCCAGCGATGTCGCGGATGTTACTAAAACTCCTGAACTTCCAGCGGTAGACGTCCAGGTAAATGCTGAAATCATAGCAGCCGACACGGCGAAGCAAGAAGACGGCGGACAGGCGGACGGTGCCAATGACGCAAATACGGAGTGCAAAACAGCGCTAGATTGCCCCATGATTTCGGAGCCCTGCCAAACACGCGTGTGTTCGAACAAGGGTAGTTGTAGCCATAACGCTTCACCGGATGGCAGCCCTTGCGACGACGGCAAGGCCTGCACCCTGCCCGACGAGTGCCAAAATGGCGCCTGTCTGCCGGGAGCGGTCACCAATTGCAATGACAACAATGCTTGCACAATGGATAGTTGCGATGACAAGGCTGGCTGCAGCCACGCGCCAACGCTTCTGCCCTGCTCAGACGACAACGCGTGCACGGAAAACGACCAATGCCAAGGTGGGGCCTGCGCAGCGGGCAAGCAGAAGGTCTGTTCGGACGGCAATTTTTGTACCCAGGACAGCTGCGATTCAGTAAAGGGCTGTATTTTCGTGATGTCCACCGCCGCGTGCGATGACGGAAGCGCCTGCACGTTTGGCGACGCTTGCAGCGGTGGCGTGTGCCTGCCCGGCGCGCAGACCAATTGCGATGACGACAATGTGTGCACCAGCGATAGTTGCGCGGTGAAAACGGGCTGTATTCACGCGAACAACGCGGTCCAGTGCGACGACGGCGACGAGTGCAGCAAGGGCGACAAATGCCAAGACGGCGGTTGCGTCGGCGTCAAGGCAGTGGTTTGCAACGACGGCAACCCCTGCACCGACGATACTTGCGACTTGAAAGGCGGGTGTATTGCCGTTGCGAATACAAAGGGTTGCAGCGATGGCAACGCCTGTACGCTCGGCGACACGTGCGCCGGCGGCGGTTGTGTGCCTGGGGTCGTGCAGGATTGCGACGACGGCAATCCGTGCACAATTGATAGTTGCGATGCCAAGTTGGGCTGCGTTCACATCAACGGCGCGGCACCCTGCGACGACGGCAGCGCTTGCACCAACGGCGACACCTGCGCCGACGGCAAGTGCGCCCCGGGCAAAGCCATTCCTTGTATCGATGGCAATGTTTGCACCGACGACGGCTGCGACGCCAAGAACGGCTGCGTATTTGCGCCGAATAATGTTGCCTGCGACGACGGCAACGCCTGCACGCTCGGCGAAACCTGCGGCGATGCCAAGTGTTTGCCCGGCAAGGTGATCAACTGTGATGACGGCAACTTGTGCACGCTCGACGGTTGCGACGCGGTCGCGGGCTGCACCCACGGCGCAACCAACGTGCCGTGCGACGACAACAACGCCTGCACCAAGGGCGACCTGTGCGGCAAAGGCAATTGCATACCTGGCAGCAAAATTGTGTGTAATGACGGTAATATCTGCACAGACGACAGCTGTGATGCCAACACCGGCTGCGCGACAAGCAACAACATCGCGGCCTGCAACGACAGCAACGCCTGCACAAGTGGCGACCATTGCGGCAGCGGAATTTGCTTGCCGGGCGCGCCAATACCCTGCAATGACAATAATTATTGCACCAACGACAGCTGTGACCCCGTTGGCGGCTGCGCAAATTTCAACAACCTATTGCCCTGCGACGACGGCAGCATCTGCACCAACGGCGATGCGTGCGCAGGTGGCAAGTGCGTCGCTGGCGCAAAAATCGTTTGCAATGACGGAAACTTGTGCACAACGGATGCCTGCGACGCCAAGCTCGGCTGCACCACGGTTTACAATGCTGTGGCGTGCAACGACAGCAACGCATGCACTGCGGGCGACACGTGCAGCGCGGGCAATTGCGTTGGTAAAGTCATCGTTTGCGACGACGGCAACACTTGTACTGAAGACATTTGCGATGCGTCCAAAGGCTGTCTTGGCATTGCAAATTTGGGCGTTTGCACCGACAGCAACGTCTGCACGCTCGGCGATACTTGTAAGGCCGCGGTATGTGTGACCAATGCCAAGCTCGATTGCGACGACTTGAATGCCTGCACTGCGGATTCGTGTGATCCGATCAAGGGTTGCCAACATCCCAACGCCATCGATGGTGTGTCTTGCGGTGCGGGCAAATGCATCGCTGGCGTGTGCAGCATCGGCACGCAGGCCAACCCAGCGACATCTTGTAAGCAAATCATTGATTTAGCTCCAAAATCCATCAACGGCATTTATTGGCTCGATCCCGATGGCGTCGGCCCGCTTGTGCCGTTTCAGGCGTATTGTGAGATGAAACTCGATGGCGGCGGCTGGACGTTGTTGCTCAAAGTCGACGGCGCGGCCAATACTTTTCAACATGATCAAGGGATTTGGACGACTGGCGATCCGCTCAATGCTGCAGCGACCGATCTGGATACAAAAGAAGCGCGTTTGCCGAGCTATAGTTCGGTTCCGTTTACCAATTTGCGCATCGGCATGAAGGTCGGTGTGGCCGCGCCGAATTTCATTGTGGTACCGTTGGTGGGTACTTCCTTGTTCGCGTTGATGAAAGGCGGCAAATACGTGGCGAGTACGGTCGGGCGCGACGTTTGGAAAGCGCTGCTCGTCGACAGTTCTCTCCAACAATTCTGCAACCAGGAGGGCTTGAACACCCTCGCCTGTCGAATCGGCATCACCAACAACCAGGAAAATGATTGTAATTCGCCCGATTCGTGGCTCGGCATCGGTTGTGGTTCGCCGACGGCCGGCAACTACGCCAACGGCAGTTGGCAGCCTGACAATGGCGCCAAGAACACGGTCGCGTTCTCGTATGTGCTCGCAAGGTGATAAACGTTGTTGCGGCAAGATGGGGTGTCGATATGCGGAGAGCAACAGCAATTTTGGCAGCAACGGCGCTGTTTTCAGGCTGCGATCAAGCAGAATCGGTGCCAGCCGAACAAGCGCAAGCCGACGTAACCGTTGGCGCACAAGACGTTGCAATTGATACGGTTTCTTCCGCAGATTTGTTGGTCGGCGATAGTTTGGTGCCGGATATCCAAGTCGGCGATGTGCCAGTTGTGGTCGACACGGACCCGGCAGATGCGCCAGTGCTCGACGAATCAACCGCCGATAATACAACCGAAACCGAACCCGACGTGCCGCCGGATCTTTCGATCGATTGGGGGCCACCGCATACCGGTGAGCGGTCGCTGTGCGATCCATGCGATGCGACAAATGACTGCAAAGACACGGCTTCGTTCTGTGTGGCGTTTGGCAAGCCGGCAGGATCTGCGGGTTTTTTCTGTGCCGCGGCTTGCGGTCCAAAGGGCGAATGTCCGGCGGGCTCGTTTTGCGATCAGATTTCCACGAGCGAAAACACGTCGTCCCCAGTTTGTGTGCCCGAATCCGAATCCTGCGCCTGCAGCGCGAAGGCGGCGAGCAACAAGTGGTCAACGCCTTGTTATCACATCGCTTATGACGACGTCGGCAACAAAATTGGCAAATGTGCTGGCACCTGGTCGTGCGCAGGCGGCGGCGCGGCGTGCGACGCTGCGCTGCCAACTGCTGAAATTTGCAACGGCATTGACGACAACTGTGACGGCAAAACGGACGAAAACGTCAAATGCGACGACGGCGATGCTTGCACAACGGGTGACGCCTGCGTGGACGGAAAATGCAAACCGACCAAGGACGAGTGCGGCTGCAAAACCGACGCCAGCTGTCCGCAAATCCCTTGTGGCGACAAAAGTTTTTGTAACAAAGCCGGCATGCCCTGGAAATGCGCGACCGTGGCAAACACGGCGATTGTGTGCGACGCGAAGAAAGCCACGGCGTGCGCGGTGCCGATGTGCGATGTAAAAACAGGTGCTTGTGCGCTGAGTGCCCTGCCCGACGGCAAAGCTTGTGACGCCGATGGCGATGCTTGCACGGCCCCCGATCACTGCGCGGCTGGCCTGTGCAAAGCGGGTGACAAGAACGCGTGCAACGACAGCAATCCCTGCACTTTTGACGATTGCGATGCCAAAACAGGCCTTTGCAGCCATTTCGCGGTCGGGGGCGCTTGCGACGACGGCAATTCGTGCACGGCGTCAGAAACCTGCAAGGGCGGCAAGTGTCAGGGCGGAATCGCAAAAGACTGCAACGATAACAACGCTTGCACTGTCGACAGCTGCGATGGCGTTGGCGGGGGCTGCAGCCACCTGGGCGGCAACGACGGCGCGGCTTGCAGCGACGGGGACGCCTGCACCAGCGGCGAGGTTTGTGGCAAAGGCATTTGCGGCGGCGGCAAAGCGACAATTTGCGACGACAACAACCCCTGCACGTTGGACAATTGCGACAGCAAGATCGGATGCGGCACAGTTGTGACCGGCGGCAAGTGCGACGACGGAAATCCCTGCACGGGCGGTGACTTCTGTGCGGGCGGTAAGTGCCAACCCGGGGTCAACCAGTGCGCGTGTTTGGTCAACAGCGACTGCACCAATTCCGGGGACAAATGTAGCGGCAACTTCGTGTGCAATTTGGCTGTAACCCCGCATGTTTGCGCGCAAGTGCCGGGCTCAGGCGTGTCCTGCGTCGGCACCACGTGCACCACGAGCGCCTGCGATGGCAAAACCGGCAAGTGCGTGGTTAGCAACAGCGCGGACGGCAAACTTTGTGATGACGGCAACTTATGTACGGCCAATGACAACTGCAAAGGCGGCGCGTGCACCGGCTTTGCCGCGGGATGCGACGACAGCAACCCGTGCACTGTCGATTCTTGCAAGCTTGGCGCAGGTTGCACGCACGCGATCGGCGCTGGCAATTGCGACGACGGCAGTTTGTGCACCACCGGTGACAGCTGTCAGGGCGGCGTGTGCCAACCGGGCGCTGCGACAAAATGCGACGACGGCAACGCGTGCACCGCCGACAGCTGCGATGCCAGCAACGGCGTTTGCAAACACATTACCAACGCGGAGGGCCAAGTTTGCATCGACGGCGACGGCGCGTGTGGTCCGGCGACGTGCAAGACGGGGGCCTGCAAATTGCTCAACGCCAATGTCTGTGACGATGGCAACGGCTGCACCGGCGACAGTTGCAAAAGCGGCGCGGGTTGCGTTTATGTTGCGTTGACAGTGCCTTGTGACGATGCCAACGCGTGTACAGCTGGCGATGTTTGCGCAGCAAACAAATGCACTTCTGGCAAAGCCATCAATTGCGATGACGGCAATGTCTGCACGGACGACAGTTGCGCGGCCAAAACGGGTTGCGCTCACCTAGCAAATACAGCCGGTTGTAGCGATAACGATGCCTGCACGATAGCGGATGCGTGCAAGGGCGCTGTTTGCCTTGCTGGCGCGGTCTCACCTTGCGACGACGGAAACAGTTGCTCTTTGGATACTTGCAACGCGGGCATCTGCAAGTCCAACATCGCGGCGATGGAAGCCAAAGCCTGTCCGCCTTCCAAGGACTGCAACGGCGACTCGACTTGCACTGCGGGCGTTTGCATAGACCCGCCGGGCACTTGCCCGTTTCGCAAAGGCGCCGAAATTTGGCCGCCCATTTTCCCCAAAGTCTTTGGTCCAGCGAAAACACTTTACGATCCGGTGGGATGGCATGTGGTAAACCTCACGGTGGCCAAGTCGGATTGGAGCGCGTACTTGGCTCTGGTGGCCCAGCAATCGCAGGCGGGCGTCTATTTTGCGGCCGATGTCGCCATCGACGGCGCACCCTACGGCAAGATCGGCATTCGCACGTTTGGCTTCGGCAGCCAATTCTACAACCCGAAAAAGCCGAATATTCGCATGAAATTTGACCAATACGATGTCTTGAACCGCGGACCGGACAAGACGCATAACCTGCGCCTCAAAGCGTCGGGTCAAGATCGCACTTGGCTCCGTCAGCCTTTTAGCCAGACTTTTGTGCAACAAATCGGCGGGTATGCGCCGCGCTACAGTTGGGCCCACGTCATTGTCAACGGCGTGCAATACGGCATTTACCAAATATTTGAGCAGACCGACCACCGCATGTTTGAGGTCAACTTCGGCAACAACGATGGCGGCAGCTTTCAACGCATCAACACTTGCGTCGGCCTCAACTGTCCCGGCGGCATTTGTGCCAATCTGCCTAAGATTTATACGTATGATGGCAATCCAGCTCAGTTGGTCGCGTTGGCACAAGCGGGCGCTTACGGCGCTGCCGCAACGTGGTGGGCGGAAGCCGGCGCGGCCGCGGATTTGACATCGTTGCTGGCGGAGTATGCCGTTGAGGCTTTTGAGGCGGATATCGACAGTTTGGCCGCCGCGGGGCAAAACTTCACGATGTACCTGAATCAGAGCAATAACAAGCTGGAATTTATCCCAACGGGCCAAGATCTGGTACTGGGAAATTATGGCGGCGGCAATTATGCGCTGGCGACGCCGTGGGGCGCGCCCAACACGTGGTGCGTGCCGCGGATCGATAATTTTTACACGCGGATATGGAATGATGTAGGCGCAAAGCAGCTGCTTATGGCCAAATTCAAGGCGTTGCATTGTGGGCCGCTGGCGGCCGTGCCATTGAATGCGATCATTGATGGCTATCATGAATTGCTGAAGCAAGACCTATACTTTGATCCCAAAGGGCAAGCAACGCCGGCTGAGACGGATAATAATTACAATTCGTTGAAGGCCTATGTTACGGCGCGTAATGCGTGGATTGAGCCGCAAGTTGGGATTTGTAAGTAGGCCGACTTTGGCGGCTTTTGCCCTGCGGGCGGCGCGCCTGCGGCGGGTTGGAATTGCGCTGCGCGAGGCTGTGCCTAAGGCGGTTTTTTTTTGCCCTGCGGGCGGCGCGCCTGCGGCGGGCAGTTCGCTGCGCGGGCCACACGCTGCGCGCGTGAGGATCCAAAGGGGCGAACCAAAGCTCTTTGATTCCGTGCTTAGCCGCTATGGTTCGCCCCTCTGGACTCCCCAGTCCTTTGGCAACCGGTACGAGCTCGTTGCGCCTAAAGGCGCAACATCGCGTTGAAGTCCCGCTTCGC
>CAMDBH010000065.1 GCA_945889325.1 Klebsiella pneumoniae | reverse complement strand
AAATCCGCTGCCAATGCCGATAGATCCAGCGCTCGCTCGGCCCAATCCGCAATCTTTGGGTCCAACGCCGCAAAGCGCGACAGCGCGCGCGCAGCTCGCCCAAGCGCGTCGCGCGCCCCGCGATCTTCTTCCAAAAGTGTCACCGCTTCGGCGGTGGCCTTTGCCAATGCTTCTGACGCTTTAACGCGCGCCAGCTGCAGTTGGAGTTCGGCAAATTCCCCCGGTTTGACCGCCAAATCTGTCAGCTCCTTGTGAATAAAACGCAGATAATCCAAGCGTTCAGCGTGGCGTCGCTGCCGATCTTCGATTTGCTCGATCTGCCCGGAAAGTTTGAGCACCGCGCCGTAGCGCTCCTCATGCTGCTGGCGCAAAGCAACGTGTCCCGCAAAGCGATCCAGCACTTCAAGGTGACTTTGCTTATCTAGCAAGCGATGTTGCGCGTGTTGCGAACTCAGGTCGCACAGCGGCGCGGCAAGGCGCTGCAATTGGCTCGCCGTCACGAGTCTGCCATTGACGTGACAGCGCCGCGCGCCGTTGCGCCCGATCAGTCTGCGCAGGATCAGCGTGCCATTTTCGGATGCAATGCCAAATTCTTCCAAAATTGCCGTAACTTGGTGGTCATCGATGCCGTCGAATTGGGCCTCAATTTCGGCACTGTCGCGGCCATGGCGGATGACGCGCTCGCTGCCGCGCCCGCCCAGCACCAGCGCCAAGGCCTCAATAAGAATGGATTTACCCGCACCGGTCTCGCCAGTAATCGCCGTCAGGCCGGGGCCCAGCGTCAACTCGGCCGATTCCAAGATGGCAAAATCGCGAATGCGCAGGTTGGTCAACATCAGCTACTCAAAATTCTTCGTCTTCTTGTGCTTCTGGGTTCTTCCATTCTTGACCTGGGGCGTCGCCGTCGTCGATGTCATCGTCGCCCTCATCGCCGAACCACGCGTCATCACCGGTGAAATCTTCTTCGTCGGGCGCATTGTCTGCAAAGATGCCAGGCACGTGCTTTGCCCGCCGCTCGGCCTTTTTGCGCAAGCGCAGGCGAATCGGCGACCCTTCCAGTTCCCACTTCGCGCGCATCTGCGCAATCAAGAACCGTTCGTAGGCTGGCGAAATTGCTCCCAACGTATTGACTTGAATGACAAATTGCGGCGGGCGCACGCCGACTTGGTTGCCGTAATACATGCGCAGCGCCTTGCCGCGGTAGGTCGGCGGTTGATGCGAGTGCTGCAACTCCTGAAGCCAACGGTTGAATTCACCCGTGCCGATGCGGCGGTTGAAATTGTCGTAGGTTGAACGCACGGTATCGAAAAGCTTTTCAACGCGTTGGCCGTTCTTGGCGCTAATGAAGACCCGCGGCACATGGCTCATAAACGGAATATTTTCAGTCAGATCTGTGTCGTAGGCCTTGGTAGTCATCGTGTCTTTGTATACGGCGTCCCATTTGTTGATCGCGATCACGCAGGCACGGCCGCGATCTTGAATCAACGCGCCAATTTTGCTGTCCTGATCGGCCAGCGGCTGGCTGGCGTCCAGCACCAAGATGGCCAGATGGCAGCGTTCAATCGCGCGCACCGCCTGACTGACAGAGTAGATCTCAATTGCGTGTATAATCGAGCGCTTGCGCCGCAAACCGGCGGTATCGACCAAGGTAAAATTTTCGCCGCGCCAGCTAAAATCGATGTCGATGGCATCGCGCGTGGTGCCCGGCATATCGGCGGTAATGACGCGGTCGCTGCCCAGCAACTTATTGACAAGTGTAGATTTTCCCACATTGGGCCGGCCGACAAAACACACGCGGATGCGATCGACGCGGCCGCCGCGAATCGGCGCGTCATCCTCTTCAACACGCTCGACATCTAGATGCTCGCTGCCTTCATTGTCGAACAATTTGCGATCATTGAGAATTTCATAAATCGATTCATGCAAATCCAAAATGCCGCGGTTGTGCGCGGCCGAAATCGCGTAAACCCGCTCAAAACCAAGGCTGTACAGCGCCATCGCCTCGACTTCTACCGCATCGGAATCGCACTTGTTCGCGGCCAACAGGACAGGTTTATCGGCGCGGCGCAATACGTCGGCAATCTCTTCATCCGCCGCGGTGACGCCGTCGCGGGCGTTGCACAAAAATATAATGATATCGGACTCATCCATGGCGGCTTGCGCTTGCTCGCGCATCAGAGGCAGCATCCCTTCCGCGTCGTTGGGCATAAAGCCACCGGTATCAACCACCTGAATTTTATGACCATACAGCTCTGCGATGCCGTAGTGGCGATCGCGGGTCACGCCCGGCTCATCGTGCACAATGGCGCTGCGGTGGCCCAATAGCCGATTAAATAAAGTCGATTTGCCGACGTTGGGGCGACCGACAATGGCGATTAGGGGCGCGGGCATGGCTCTCAGACGCTGAACGAGAAGCGTCCAGTCCTTTTGAATAACATAAAGTTGCGGGTTATCACCGCAATTCTACGATGGATAGAATTGGCATGCTACAAAATGTAGCCAAATTGCTTGAGCGTTTCCATGCGCAGCGACCATTGCGGCTCGACGCGGACGTGAACTTCTAAAAAGACTTTGCGATCCAATAGTGTCTGCATTTGCATGCGCGCTGCCGTGGCCAATTCTTTCATCCGTTGCCCACCTTTGCCGACCAAAATGCCGCGCTGGGCCGGCTTTTCAACGTGCACCAGCACCTGAATGTGCGTGAGATCGTCAAGCTCTTCAAACACTTCCACTTCACAAGCCACGCCGTACGGCACTTCTTCGCGGATTTGCAGAAACACCTGTTCGCGCACGAGTTCCGCACACAGAAAGCGCATGCTGCGATCCGTCAGTTCATCCGCCGCAAATTCCGCTTGTTTTTCAGGAAGCCACAGCCGGATCGCTTCGACTAGCTGCAAGATGCCGTCGCCCGCGCGCGCGCTCACGGGCACGACAGGGCCCACATCGGGGGCGGTTGCGTACGCTGCAATCAGCGGCAACAGCTGACGCGGCTTGAGCAAATCGATCTTGTTGAGCACAACCATCCATTTGCGCTTGTAGCGCAACACGCTGCGCATCACAGCGCGATCGCCGGGGTGAATTCGCTCATCAAACTCCAGCTTTTCCTGTGGTTCGCCCGCGATCAATTCGGCTTCGGTCGCTTCGTCCTCGTCCTCTTCGGGCTCGACGGGCGGCGGTGCTTCGGTCGCGCCCGGACCGACGCGTTTTTCAATCTTGTGCACCCAGCGCGCGGCCGTCGTCGCATCGACAACCAGCAGAACAACATCAACACTTTCCAAGGCATCAATCGCGATGCCGACCATCGCGCGGTTCAGCGGGCTGCGCGCTTTGTGGATGCCCGGCGTGTCGAGAAAAACAATTTGCGTGTCACTGCCGGTGTAGATGCCGCGGATTTGATCGCGGGTGGTTTGCGGGCGCGGACTGACAATGGCCAGTTTTTCACCGATCAAACGATTGAGCAGCGTGGATTTTCCGACATTGGGCTTGCCGGTTAACGTAGCGTAACCAAACCGATACGGCCGCGAAGGGCCCACGTACTTGACCGCTTGCGGCAATTCGTCTGGCTGCGATTGCACCGCAACGCGTTGCTCTTGCGGCAATTTGGGCTTGTCTTGGCGCGCCGATTGCTCGCCTTGCCGCGGGCGGCCGCGTTTGTTTTCGCTGCTTGAATCGCGGTGATCGTTTGCCGCAGTCGCCGCGCCACCTTCCTTGGCTTTTTTAGCGTGAGTCCGCTGACCCTCCGCTCTAGTATCCTGATGTCGTTCCTGATTCTTCGGCTGGCGCTGTCGCGTTGGCGCAACTTCTGGCTCGGCTGCGTCGGGCTTGGGCGGTTTGGGTGGGCGCGGCACGCTGGCACGAACTTCACCTTTGACCTTGTGTTTTCGAGCCTTACTGCCATACAGCGGACGATGCTTGGCAGTGTTGTACGGAGATTTTGGCGGCACTGAACACCCGTTTGCGACCGCCAAACTTCTGCGAAATAGCTTGGGCGATCAGCGAAAATTTCCACGGAAAATACCGAAAACGCCGTAAAATATCGGCATCGTGTGCTGCGACACGCGGCTAGGTCGCGCGCCGGAGAACTGCGCAGTAGAAACCATCCGGCCCCATCTGCGCAAGTCCGTGCAAAGCGACAAAATCCGTCGACGCTGGTCCAAATCGTTGTTCACCAAGCAAAATAAAATCACCGTGGAGTTGCAGGAACTGCCGAACAACGTCCTCATTTTCTGCGCGCATGAGCGAACAGGTGGCGTAAATGAGCCGCCCGCCCTGAACGACGTGGCAAGCCGCGTCCGTCAAAATTGTCAGTTGCTGGGCGGGGAACCGCCGCAACCAGTCGTTGTCGAGGTGCCAGCGCAGTTCCGGATTGCGCCGCAGGGCCCCAGAGCTTGAGCACGGCGCATCCACCAAGACCGCGTCGGCTTTGGGCAATTTCTTGCTGCGGCCTTGTTCCAAAAGTTGCGTCGTCGCAAAAATGGCGCCCGCACGGGTGAGTCTGCGTTGGCATTCCGTGAGCCGCTTCTGGTGGGTGTCCAACGCGATGAGGCGGCCCTTCTGTTGCATATCCGCGGCCAACGCCAGCGTTTTTCCGCCGGCGCCCGCGCACCAGTCCAAAACGATTTCGCCCGGCTGCGCCGCGACCGCAGCGACAATGCGCTGACTGCCTTCGTCCTGAATTTCAAACCAACCATCCAGAAATGCTTGCGTCTGCGTGAGCCGCGCCGAATCCAGACACAGCAGCGCAGTGGGCAAATCGACCCACTCGACGGTTGCCACGCCAGCCGCAATCAGAGCCGATTGCACAGCATTCACGTCTGATTTCAGCGTATTAACCCGCACAGTCAGCGGTCCGCGCTGGTTCATATAGCTCAGCGCCAATTCGGCGTGGACCAAGCCCAATTGGTCGGTACAAGCGCGAATAAAATCAGGGTGATAACCGAAATGCAGCGCCTGCCGATCGACATCCGCCAGCGTCTTGCTCGCGTAAGTAGCCGTGCGCAATGCCATATGCAGGCGATCCCGCGTTTGCGGCAGGCGTGCGTCCATGCCCACGCTTCGGGTGCAAAGACCGTCCAGTGCGCTGGCAACGGGTGGTTTTTTCAACGAATCGCGAGGCTGCCCGGCATCATCGACGTCTGCCAGCGTCAACGCGGCCAATAGCGCAGCCTGTTTCTTGTCGCAATGGCGCGGATCGGGCGCTGTGGTCGGCTGTTGGCCGCCGCGCAGTGCAAGTGCGGATAATTGTAGGGTATTAAGTCGTCGCAACGCGTGCCAATGCAGGCCCGCAATTGCCGCGCGTTCCTTGGACCCGAGGTTGGGCTGCTGCGCCAGCGCCATTTCCAGCGCGCTGTCGGCGTAGCGCAGTCCTTTGCTCAAGCTCGCCTCGATGGCGTGCGCCAAAGCCGACAGGCCGCTTGCCCGCAGAAACAAAGGCTTTCGCTCCGACGTCTGGGCGTTGTGCAGTGCGAGCCACGCCGCAAATTGACCGAAGGCCCGACCGCGGTGCGACAGGCCATTTTTTTGCGCCAGTGATGCTTCGGCAAACGTGCATTGCAGCGCCGGACAGTAAAAAAGCGCATCGTAGCCAAAGCCGCCATCCCCGCGTTCGGCCGCAAGAATCTCGCCATCGACCCGTCCGACCCACGCGCGCCAAGGCAGGCCATCGTCGGTAAAACCGCAGCCGACACCCGCAGCTAGGGGTCCGCAAATCACCAGCGCGCAATGAAACGCAGCGCGGCGATCGGTTGCAGCGGCCATGTTGCGCAAAAGCAGGGCGCGGTTTGCCGCATCATCTGCATTTTCGCCGGCATAGCGTGCGCTGCGGACGCCTGGTGCGCCGCCAAGCAGCGCGACACTTAGTCCAGAATCGTCGGCAACCGCGTTTTGGCCGGTGGCGCGGTGGGTGGCGGCGGCTTTGAGCAGGGCATTTTCAATAAATGTTTCAGCGGTTTCGGCGACATCGGCCAGCACGATTCCGTGGCTGTGGGCATAGGCCGCGGCGCCGCTGATCACCAAGCCGAGTGGTTGGCAAAGTTGTGAAAATTCAGCGAGTTTGTGCGCATTGGTCGTCGCCAATACCAGCAAGTCGGTCACGAATACGATCCAATTTAAAGTTATTGTTGCGGAATCGGCGTCGTGAGCCAACGGTGCTGTCCGTCGCTCCACCAAAACTCGACGTCGCCGCGCGCCACAAAACCAGCCGGCGGTGCCGGCCATGCTTCGGCGGCTTTGACAGTTAGTTCAAGTGGCACATAAGGATACGCCATGAGCACCCCGCCAGCGGGCGCAGCGACGTTGAGCGGTATCGGCTTGCTCAACTCCAGATCCTGTTCGATTTGCAGCTTCCAATCGTCTTTGGGTTTGTGGGCAAAACCGCCGGTGATGGATACCGCATATTTTTGTTCAGCCGCCCCCGTTTTGCGCCAAGAAATATCCGCGGTTGTGCCGCTAAAGCCGCCATTTGCCACATCGCGACCGCTGGCATCGCGCACAACAACCGCCCAATCTGTCGCTAGGTTATAAGTGTTTTTGTCAATGCGCAGTTGCAGGCGGGCTCCGCCGAATTGCGCGCCCAGTGTCACCTCGAGATCATGGTGATCGCCCTTCACCGTCACTTTTTCCTGCTTGCTCAAGCGGTTGATTTGGCCGCGGGCGCTGCCGACGAACACCAATTCGCCGGTATTTGTCACACTGAGTTTGGCTTCGGCCGGACCGCCATTCTTGGCGACGAATTTTTTAGGGGCATCGATTTCAGCTGTTGTAAAGCTTACTTCCACGTCGACATGGCTTTCTTGAGCGGCGACGATATTGCCGGCCAACGTCAATTCCCAAGTGCCCGGCGTCATGGCGGCGCCGCCCAAGACCCATTCTGCATCCACACCGTCGCGCGTGTTGATCAAACGCCGCAAGGGCCGCGTGCGCTGCCCCTCCGGATCAAAAAGCGCAATCTGCGCATCGGCATACTGGCCATCGCGCCGCAGCGCGCGCACCTGCATGTGCGTGGCGCCCGGCGGCGTGAGCACGAATTGGTGCCAGATCTTGCCCGGTTTCACAGTCACGTCGGACCAGCGCGCGCGGTACTTGTTTAGCGATGAAAAACGCTGCGGCACGATCACGACTTGCCAGGACTCAAACGCAGCTTCGTCGTCGAGCGCGCCAATTTCTTTGGCGATGACGCGACCGATATAGGTACCGGGCGCCGTCAACTTACTTGATTTCAAACGAATTTCAATCGGCGCCGAGCGGTCGCCCCGCAGCAGCACGCGGTTGCGCACCAATTCAAAAAAGTCGCCTTGGGCGGTCAATTCAAACGCCGCGGCGAATTTTTCGCGCTCCGCCGCGATGGTCGTGCCGGGCAAAATCGCTTTGACATCGGTACGTGTCGTCGCTGAATTGTCGGGCAGCCAAGCGCCGGCCCGCCAGTAACTCGCGGGCATTTTGTGGCCGTCGGGACGAGGTGCCGCGCTTTCGATGTGATAACCAATGGTTGCAACGGCTTCCGGGCGCAGCAGCAACCGCCGCGCCAACGCAACTGCCCGACCGACATGCACCAGCCCATGCCCTTGATCCAGCAGCGTATAATTGGGCAGGGGCCGCGCACTCCAAACCAGCGCCCGCCGGACAATGCCCGAATGCGGAGATGCAGGCGCCGCGGTTTTGTCTTGCGCGGCTTTGGCTTGTGAGGCCCTGAAGTCTTCCATCAGCGCCGACCAAACCAGCAGCATCGCACCCGCCGCCGCTGGGCTCGACATCGATGTACCATTTTTCATGTCTTGGCCATCCCACACAGGTACGCTGCTGCTGGCGGTACCGGGGGCGACGATTTCAGGCTTGTTTAGTTCGCCGCCTCGCGAGGAAAAGGCAAAAATTTCATGCTGATCGACCTGACCACCGTACAGCGTAGGTGCAGAGTCTTTGGGCAACACCGCGCCGACAGCCAGCGCAAGATCGGCAGCGGCGGGCGAGCCGATCGAGGAGATCCCCGGACCCAGATTACCGGCAGAAAATGCAATTGTAACAAGGGGATTTGCTTGGACCAGCTGATCGACAAAACGATCGAGATCGGCCTTCGCTTCGATCACGCTGGCAATGCCGTAGGAGGCGTTGACCACGATCGGCATGTCGTTTTGGCGCGACCAGCGCGCGGCAAATTCTAAGGCTTTCTTGAATGATTCCGTGGTTGTAGCGCCACCGGCGAGCGCGTTGTGACCGATCTTGAGCGACAAAATTTGGGCGCCTGGGGCCACGCCATTCCAATCTTCTTTGCCGTGGATGCGAAAACCCGCAATGATACCAGCGACGTGTGTGCCATGGCTGCCATCCGTGAAATGCAAGCTGGCCTTTTTTCCAGCCCAATCGCATTCAAAAGCCAAACTCAACAGCGGAAAATCCTTGTTAGGATGCGGCGTTTGGGCGATCCACAGCTCCTTGGCCACGTGGTAGGGCCGCACGATCGTCTCACCGGCCGCAGAACCGTCGCCATTTAAGTCGAGAATCGCCCGGACATCGTCCTCATTTGGACCGACACGCCAGACCAAAAGCGCAAGGTTGTCATTGCTTTTTCCGTTGCGATTGAGGTCACGCAGCGCTTCGGGACCAATTTGCGTTTCCGAAAAAGTCCCCAGCAGCCAGCGACCGTCGATGGGTTCTTTGGCTATCTGTTCGAGATCGCGAATGGATGTTTCACCTATAGAGACACTGACTTTGCTGCCATCTGTTTTGACAGCTGGTTGCTCCAGATTCACATCGCCCTGACCGGTAAAATCGCGGGCCTCAATGACCTTGACTGCGCCGGTTGAAGTTTTTTCTAGGCCAGAAGCCCTTGGATCTACGCCGGTATCCAGCACAGCGACCACCAGACCGCGGCCATCTAGCAGGGGATGCTGCGCGACCCAACTGCGCGCGCCGAGCAATTCCGCCGGCATGAAATCGCCATACGGATCAGCAGCAAAAGCAGCGGATTGGGCAAGGGCAAACACCGCTAATGTCGCACCGGCGGCTGAAATTTTCCCCAACTGTATCACGTGACACCTCCAAGGCCGCGAGTATAACGCTATCATCGCGCTTGGTAACAGCGCAGGGCTTGACCCGATCGCGCAACCTCGCTAATTTCCGCCAATGGTGTTCTGACCCGCATGAGGGTTAGCGCGCGCAAGCAATCGGCAACCGAGGACGGGATGCGAAATTTTTTGAACGTTGATCGCCATGAAATAGTTAGTGATTTTCGCGAGGCGGTCGCGCTGGCGCTGACGTGTGCCGTGGTGGGTGGGGCGTGCTCCGGCCAGTCGCTCAAAGACCCCGATGGCGACGAAGTCTATACAAAAGCACGCGCTTTTTCGCACATGGGGCCAACCGAAGACAAACTCGATCCGGCTGTGGGCGATGCCGAGGACTGGCGGTTTTTTCAGCCCGAGAAAGCCGGCAAGATGGAAATCCGCATTTCCGTTGGCAAATGGAAGGAATCCACCATCACAGGCACGGTGCAGGTGCGCACGATTGTTGGCGATATCGTGTTGGAACGGCCGATTCCGCCGGGCAATAACGTCACGATCAAAGCGACGTTCGATGTGCAGCCGAATCTAAAATACTTGGTACAGTTCAAGGCGTTAACTGGACGTGGCGAATATGCGGTGGAAGTCGGCGATCCGGAAAACCCCTGTGCAGCCTGCAGCGACAAGCAAGAATGCACCGACAACAAATGCGTGGATAAACCGTGCCTTGGCGCGTGCAAAGACAATGAGACTTGTGACAAGAACAGCAACAAATGCGTCGCTGCCAAGGAAAACAAGAACAAATGCGAGGGTGTGAGCTGCGCCAAAGGCGAGACTTGCCAAAAATCGACTGGGCGCTGCGTCACGATCGTGGTGCATGACAAACCTGAAGCCCCCAAATGCGCCGCCAATCAAGAGCTAAAAGGCGGTGAGTGCGTTGAAAAGCAACAAGATATCGCGTGCATGGTGATCGACGTGCGCGAAGGCGGCAGTGGCTCCATCTTGACGTTAAGCGCGGGCGACAACAAAGGTGTGACCAAGGGCATGAAGGGCTATTTGGTCGGTGTGAAAGGAGCAACCTTTGTGATTACAGATGTTTATCCAAGCCGGTCCAAGGCTACGTCGACGCTGCCACCGGCCAAATTTGCTGGGAATACCAAAGCGGCGATCAAGCGTTAATTTCGGTCGCGTGCGCCTCCAACCGCCTGCGATGTTCCTACCTGATTTCTGCTGAAAATCTATGAAAAGCCTGCGCATTTTCGGACTGTTGTTTTTGATCGCGCTGTGCTCCTGCGACAAGCAACAAGCGGAAAGCTCCGCTATGGCGCAACCGGTCGCGGTGGCAAAGCCAATTCAAAACATTGGGTTATACCAAAAGCCGCACGTCACGTTGGTGGCGGTCACGGATTGGCAAGCCGTGCTCAAGCCGTGCGGCTGTACGGTCGATCTGCAAAAAGGTGGCGTCGAGCGAATTGGAAAATTTGTCGCCGATCTGCGGACTTCCGATAATTCGGTGGTGGTCGTTCACGCGGGAAATCTGCTTGCCGATGACGAGCCGTTGTCGTCAACCCGCGCCCAACAAGCCGAACTGCGCATGCGGGCGTTTGTCGCTGCGCTCGATCGCATCCAGATCGCGGCGGTCTCTCTGTCGAGCTTGGACTTGCAGCAAGGAGGGCCGGTTGCAAAAAAGATTTTGGAATCGGTGCATTGGCCGCTGCTCAGCTTGGATTCGACGGGCGGCGTCAACACCGCCGTCCCATCGGCCGTGATCAAAACCGCCAGCGGTGTGCAAGTCGGTCTTATCGGCATTGACCCAGCGTCCGTCGGCGATGACGCGGCGCGGCAGCTAAGGTTGCAGACGCTTGTAGGCGAGGTGAAGTCAAAAGGCGCTCAAGTGGTTGTAGTCTTGAGCAATTTGGGCTTGCGTCCGTCACGCAAATTGGCGCGATCAACCACCGGGATCGACGTGATGGTGATCGGACATTTGGATGCCAAGGCGGATCCCGAGGGCGATCTGGAGCGGGAAGGCAATACGTTGGTGGTGCACGCGACGCGCCAAGGCGCTTATTTTGCTGCACTAACCTTGGTACCGAGTGCCGATGGCCAATGGAAGGAGGCCTCGGAATTTTTGCCGGGTGCAGTTGGCGATCTGCAGGTGAGGATCGCCGCGCTTGAAAAAAATCTGACCCAGTGGCGTCAGAAAAAAGCGGTAGCCACGCAGCGGGCGTTGCCGTATCTTGAACAGGAACTGGCTGAAATGAAAAAGCGTTTGCTAGCGGCTCAGGCCGCGGCTAGCCAGCCGCTGCCCAGCGGCGCTTTGGCCCTGTATCGCACGGTGGGTTTGGCTTGGAACGCCGCGGTCGACCCCGAAATCGCCCAACTCGTCAAACACTACGACGATGAAGTGGCTGAAATCAACATGAAAAATGCCGGAGATGTGCCCAAGCCAGCCGATGGCCAACCGCACTACGTCGGTCAAGCGGTGTGCGCCGGCTGTCACCAAAAGACCAAGGATTTTGTGGCCAACGATCTGCATCAGCACGCATGGGCGACTTTGGAAAATGTGGGCAAAACCAAGGATCTGGACTGCGTGGCTTGTCACTCCACCGGCTTTGGCAAACCGGGTGGCAGCAACCTCGCTAAATTGAAAGGCTTTACCAACGTGCAATGCGAGGCCTGTCACGGCCCCGGCTCGCAGCACGCCGACTCGCCACGTAAAGGTATGAATTCACGGATCATTGCCGCGCCCAATGCGCCGATCTGCGCCACTTGCCACACGCCGGAGCACGCGCCGCGCTTCGCGTTTGAGGAATACCGCAAGCGCATCGTGGTGCCCGGTCACGGTTTGCCGTTGCCGGGAGGTCCCAAACTCTGATGCCGCAAGTTCGACTTAGTTTCGCGGGTTTCTGCGCGGCGTTGCTGCTGCTGTCTGCGAAATTGGCCGTTGCTGCGGACGCCGATCCATCGGCGAGACCAGCGTTGCAATCGGTGCCACCCCCGCCTGCCGAACCAGCCGACACACGCAAATGGGATGGAAATCACATCGGTTTTCTGTTTGGAGCCAGTTACGCTATGCTCGACAAGCCGCAGATCGGCCTCGACAAAAATGGCCTCGGTTTGCGAGTGGCCGGCCGTTTCAGCAGCATCGTGCAGTTGTTGGACATTGAATTAGGCTTTGAACACACGCAATTTGGCGGCGTGGGCAGCTTTGCGCGCAATGAACTCGGCGTGCAAGCGGGTCTGCATCCCGCCTTTCCGCTCACAGTTTTCAACGATTTTATCGATGACGTTTTTGCAGGCATTCACCTTTTCGCCGGTGCGTCGCTGGTTCGCGGCTCCATGGGCGGTCAAAGCGCCGTCGTGGCTGCCGGTGGTACTGGAGATTCACTCGTAAGTTGGCAGCCTTGTGTCAGCACAGGCGTCGGCATGGACGTCCCGGTTTCACCGCGCGACCGCGCCAGCGGCTGGTGGCTGACGTTGCGTTACACCTTGCGCTGGTACCGCTTCGGCCTAGCCAATCCAGACCTCAATTTCGGCGACAGCCAGATCGTTTTGCTGCTCGGCTACCGCGACTACAATACATCCTTTACCCGCGTCACACGGCCTTTTTGACGCGGCAGGCTCGGCCCATTTCAATCAATACATTCCGGCTTGTCCTTTTCAGGACAGCGAAAGCGCACGTGAAAATGGTCTGCGTGGCCCACGGCATGGCGAATCACGCCGCGCGGCACTTTGGGCCCGGCCGGAAACTGAAACATCGGCGCCAGCGCCGGCTCGCTCCAGCCGTTGTCGAGCAGCGCATTGTACATTTCAGCCTGTAAGTTGTAGTCCATGAACACAAAAACCACTTCGCCGCTGGTCAGCAGGGCTTCCAGAAACGCCCAAGTTTTTTCGGCGTCCAAATTGCTGGCATCTGTCATTTCAAAGTGTTTCAGCCCACTGCGCGTGGTGTGCAAATACCCGATATCGACATCGCGGCCGCTTTGATGCGACTTGTGCGGCTTCAAGTAGCCGCCGTTCTCGGCCGAAATCGCGCCGATGACTAATGGCACACTGCCCGGAAATTGTTCAGTAAGTTGCCCAGATGCCCATTGTAGCAGGGCCACTGTCTGATCGGTCCCAAACACGTTTGAACCACCTGCGATGTAACCGGGACCGCTTGCAGCTATTTTGCAAGGATTTTGCAGCGCGCCGTCGGTGGTCGGACCGATGGATTTTGAAGGCGAATTTTTATTGCCGACACACTTCGGCGCCGGCAGTTGCTGCGGCGCCTGCGTCGCCGTTGCGCCGGGGCGTTGCAAACGAACTCGTTGCTTAGGTGTAGGAATTTGTTCAAAATTGCCTTCCTCCGGATCATCGGCGAAGACCATTTTGTCCATGCGGCGTCCGCGCGGCTTGCTGGTGCCGCAGGCGGTTTGGAGCAACGACAATGCGAAAAGACCGAGGAGAATCCAAGTCTTTCCCATACCTACGTCTCGACTCGCGGCTTGCAATCGCGGTGAGTCACGGTTGTGCGGCCAAAGCGCAACTGCTCAATGTGCAGAGCCAATTCTTGCGCCAACGCCACCGAGCGGTGCTGACCTCCTGTGCAACCCACAGCAATCGTAACCAAAGCTCGCCCTTCTTGCGCGTGCAGAGGCAGCACATGATCCATCAGGCCGATCATTTTAGCCAAAGCCTCCTTGCCACCGCGAGACATGACAAAATCGCGGACTGGGGCGTCGAGACCGGACAGCCCTGCAAGCTCTGGGAAAAAGTAGGGATTTTCTAAATAGCGCACGTCCAGCGCGTAATCCGCGTCGCGCGGCAGCCCATGCTTGTAACCAAAGCTGAGCACCGACACCATCAAGCGCAACTCCGCCGAATGTTCGGGATTAAATAGCCTTTGAATATGCCGCTTTAACTGGTGCACGTTCATTTCCGACGTGTCGACCACCAACGTGGTCTGCTCGCGCACATCCAAGACCGCGGCGCGCTCCTGACGGATGGCTTCGCTGATGGTAGTTGCTTGCAAAATCGGATGTTTGCGCCGAGTTTCGGCAAAACGCCGGATCAGCACGTCGTCGGCGCAATCGAGGAAAACCAGTTCTGGCTGGGTTCCTTCATTGCGCAGCGCGGCCAGCCCCGCCTCCAGATCGCCCAAAAACTGCCCAGCGCGCACGTCAATGCCCACAGCGACATGGGTTTGCGCTTCCGGCGTCAGCGCGCGCTTCAACGCCGGCAGCAAGGCGGATGGCAGGTTGTCGACACAATAATAGCCCATGTCTTCAAGGGCTCGCAGGCAAGTCGAGCGACCGGAGCCGCTGATCCCTGTCACCACCACAAAGCGACTGTCCAAATCCATCGGAATCGTCCATGACCCGCAGTCAATTCTGCGGAAATTAGAAAACCTTGCGCCGCTGCGATGACGAACCGATGCCCATCGCCTCACGGTATTTGGCCACGGTGCGCCGAGCTATCTGCATGGTTTGCTTGGGTTGCAAGGCATCCACCTGGGTTTCTGTGATGTTCATCCGCGCCAGCATCCGCCCGCGATCCCAGCCACCGGCCAAAATCTCCGCGATTTCCTGATCCGATAGCGGCGTGACTGCGATTTCTTTGTCAATGAGCTTCTTGATCGCGGACTTAACGGCTTCGCTGGCCATGTCTTCTGGGCCAGATGCCGCAATTCTACTGCCAAAAAAGAATTTTAGCTCATAAATCCCCTGCGGCGTGTGCACATACTTGTTGGACGTCACGCGCGACACGGTCGACTCGTGAAGGCCAACATCCTCAGCAATTTCACGCAGAACCAAGGGGCGCAACTTATCGACGCCTGCATCCAAAAACGCCCGTTGAAAGCGCATGATCGACTCGGTCACTTTGCGAATGGTGCTTTGCCGCTGTTGAATGGAGCGAATCATCCACGTCGCGGCCCGCATCTTTTCTTGCAAATAGTCTTTGGTTTCAATGGGCCCATCGCCGCTCAGCGTCTGCTCGTAGAACTTTGACACCCTCAATCGCGGCATGCCGTCCTCGTTGAGCACCACGGTGTAGTCGTCGCCGACTTTGATCACGTGCACATCCGGCGTGATATAACGGGCTTCCTCGCCGATAAACCGCCGACCCGGCCGCGGTTCCAGCGTGGCCAAGATGCCGAGCAAGCGTTGCAATTCATCAGGCGTTACGCGCAATTCACGCCGCAAAGCCTGGTGGTTGCGTTGCTCGATCAAGGGCAAATGAAAGGTCACAAGTTTGTGCAGGCGCTTTTCACTGGGGTAACTGGCCAGCACCTGGGTCAGCAGGCATTGCGCCAAGTCGCGGCTGGCCACGCCAAGTGGGTCACAAGTGCGAAGCATATCCAGTACTTCTTGCACAGTTTGTACATCGGTATTGTGCAGCGCGGCGATGGCGCGCAACGAATTGGCGTAAAAACTTTCGGTTTGAAATCCCTTGGCTTCCGCGATCATTTGCCAAGACGCCATTTCATCATCGGTCAGCCAAAACAGGGAAATGTGGCCTGTCGCTTCGACACTCTCGAACTGTGCAGCCTCGGTTTGCAGCAAGAAAGCCCGCCGAGCCACGTCGCTGCCGCCGATCACATCCAGCCGGCTCGGGCGAAAATAGCCGTCGTCGTCCAAGTTGCCGATTATTTCTTCTGCAATGGCGCGCTGCTTGGGCGTCATCGCGCCGGTGCCCAGTTGTTCTTCAATAAATTCGCCAAGTGTCGACGCTTTGGTCAGCGTTTGCGACAGCGCCGGTCTTTCCTCATCGGTGCCCGAATAACTGCCTTTGCCCTCGGTCGGACCGCGCGCCAGATCGGTAAAATACTCTTGCCAATCGATTTCTGTGCGCTCGGACTGCTGGGCAGGCGCTTCAAAATCAGATACTTGCCCTTCACCACTGGTCATGGCGCTGGCTTCTGTGCCCGCGGGCATTTCGGCGGGCGCGGTTTCTTCCAGAAGTGGGTTCTCATTCATCGCGTCGTGGATCGAATCGACCAACTCCGTGCGCGATAACTGCAGCAAACGAATCGCTTGTTGCAGCTGCTGGGTCATGACCAGCCTCTGCTCCAATCGCTGTCCGAGGTGCAATCCTTGCTTGAAATCCATGCGCGCCAAGTGCGCAAATCTGCGCTGGCAGCAGTCTAGTCGCCGCGTGGCCCTGCGACAAGTTTGCGCCCCCGACGCTGCTTCGCTGCCCAAAGTTTCTGCAACAGCGGTCCTTGACAGAAAGGCGTCAAACTCCTTTGCTTGCGCAGCGGCGCGTCGTGACTCGGTGGCAGCGCTGGTGGGAATTTGTCAGATTTTTGTGCGCGGCGGGGATGGCGATGGCCAAGAAAGACTACTACGAACTCCTGGAAGTGCCGCGCGATGCTGCGGAAGGCGATATTAAGAAAGCCTTTCGCAAAGCCGCGATGCAGTATCACCCTGATCGCAACCCCGGTGACGCCGCGGCCGAGGAAATGTTCAAGCAATGTGCTGAAGCGTATGACGTTTTGAGCGATGCCGAAAAGCGTTCCAAGTATGATCGCTACGGCCACGCGGCGTTTGAAAGCGCCAGCGCAGGTGCCAGCGCCAATTACGCTTCCATGGACGAATTGTTTAGCCATTTCGGCGACATCTTCGGCGATATTTTTGGTGGCCGCAGCCGCGGCGGCGGGCAGCGCGCGCAAAAGGGCAGCGATTTGCGCATGGATTTGGCCATCGATTTGGTCGAAGCCGTGGCCGGCGTGCGCAAAGAAGTCAACGTGCCGCGCGTAGAAGCCTGTGGCACCTGCGTGGGCACCGGTGCCAAACCCGGCACCCAGCCCGACACTTGCGGTCAGTGCAAAGGCCGCGGCCAAGTCAGCCATAAGCAAGGTCCTTTCATGTTCGCGGTCACTTGCACAGCCTGTCAGGGCAACGGGCGCGCGGTGCGCGCGGCCAACCGCTGTGCGACCTGCGGGGGCGCGGGCCACGTGCGCCAAGACAAGAAAGTCACAGTGAAAATCCCGCCTGGGGTCGACTCGGGCACGCGCTTGCGCATCGCCGGTGAGGGCGAGCGCGGCGAGCAAGGCCAAGGATCTGGCGACTTGTACGTGGTTTTGAACGTGACGCCCCACGAAAAATTTCAGCGCGATGGCGACGACTTGCACTGCGAAATTGAAGTCGACATCGTGCGCGCGGTGCTGGGCGGAGCAGTCGATGTGCCGTTGGTTGAGGGCGGCGTCGAGAAAGTCAAATTGCCCGCCGGGATTCAGCCGGGCGAACAGATCCGCATTCGGCAAAAAGGCGTGCCGCATCTTTCAGGCAAGGGCCGCGGCGATCAATTTGCACATGTCCGTGTGATTGTTCCAAAAAAATTGAGCGATAAGCAAAAAGACCTGTTTGAGCAGATCGCCAAATCCATGGATTCGTAGTCAGCGCCGCCCAAATCCCCGTTGACACGCCCGCGCGTTGCTTTATACTTGTGCCCCCGCGTGTTCCGCCTGTGTGTGGTTTCGCGGGAATTCTGGCTGCAAAAACAAGCGGTTGAGCGCATTGCCCCCGCAAATCAGCCTAGAAAACAGCTGTATCCGCCCGATCTTTTGATCAAACGACGGCAGCACAATGGGAACGCACAGCGCCAGCCGCGCTGCAAAATGTCGTTCTAGATGATGGAGTTGCATATGGATACCGTGACACTGACCATTAAGCCGCGCCATTTGGCCGGCACCGACATCGCGCGCAAAGTGCGCCGCGCCGGCCTGTTGCCCGCCGTCATGTACGGTGAAGGCACGGCATCTCGCGCAGTTGCAGTGGATCCCAAGGTGCTCAAGCGCGGCTTGACCAGCGGCTACGGGCGCAATCAGATCTTTGAATTGGAAGTGGCCGGCGAAACCGGCACCAAGCTCGCAATTTGCAAGGATGTTCAGCTTGAACCGCTGAGCCGCATCCTCAAACACGTCGACTTTTTCTTGGTCCAGACCAACTCCAAGATCACCGTGACCCTGCCGGTCGTGTTGAGCGGTCGTTCGGCTGGTCAGAAAGCCGGCGGTCGCTTGGAATTTATCAACCGCAAGGTCAAAGTCTCGTGCACGCCGGCGACATTGCCCAAGCTGGTAGAGATCGACGTGTCGCCGTTTGAGAACGGTTATGTGTTGAATATTGCGGATTTGCCTCTGCCCGCCGGTGTGACGCCGGTGTTCAAGAAGGCTTTCAAAATCTTTGAGATCATCGCGCCCAAGGTCGAAGAAAAAGCGGCCGAAGAGCCCGTGAAAAAGAAGAAATAATTTCGAGGTTGAAGTG
>CAMDBH010000064.1 GCA_945889325.1 Klebsiella pneumoniae | reverse complement strand
TGGGCCGCGCTCGCGTCCTGTCCCGGAGGGACATCTCGAACTGTAGCGGTGGACTTCAGTCCAACGCGTTGCCGCGATTGAGGTTTTCTTCGATTATTGCCCGCGGCCTCAGCCTAACGCCCCGTGATCGTTCTTGCGATAGCCCTGTGCCGCCTGCGCGCAGCGCCCCAACCGGAGCCCCCACTTGCCCAAGGAAGGAGAGAACTCGCACCCCGCGCATCAGCGCGGCCACGCGGAGCGAAATTGCAGCCGCGCGTCAGCGCGAAACGAAGCCACGCGGCAGCGCCCCGCCGGAGGCGCCGGTTGCCCAAGGAAGGGGAGTGCAGAGGGGAAACCTCGCCGGCTAAGCACGGAATCAAAGAGGCGTGGTTTCCCCTTTGCATCCAGCGCGATAGCGCGCGACCGGCACCCGCAGGTGCCGCTCGTTCACGCTTCAGCGTGCCGGGCCGCCCGCAGGGCAATTGCAGCCCGCCGTAGGCGTGCCGCGCGCAGCGCAAAACAAAACCCGCCTTTAGGCAAAGCCGCGCGCGGCGCAAAACAAAACCCGCTGGTAGGCAAAGCCGCCCGCAGGGCAAAAGCTGGACCGCTTAGGTCAAAACCCGCCGTGAGGCAACTACTGCTTTGCATTCCTAGTGCGCCGCGCATCGCGATCCACCGTCGGCCAATCAGAAACCAAATAACTCAGCCCGCCTTGAGCCAGGCGCCTGACGCCACCCGCTGGGTCAGACAAAATCGGATGCCCATCCGCACTCAGGGCAATCCAAGACGTCCCGACCGGCGTGGTCAACGTCGCCACCAAGCCCTTGTCCAAATTCACAACCGCAACTTTGCCATCGCCGCACAAACTCCAAGCATTGCGCCCATTGGTCAACAGCCAAGGATAAACACTAGTTCCGACGCAAGCAGGCCAAGTTGAAACAATCTTAGCGTTGCTATCCAGTACCCGCAGTTTGCCGTCGTTGCCGCCTGTCACGATTTGGCCCTGATCCGCCAGCAGCACGACATTGACGGCTGTCGTCAAATCGGCGCTGCCGACGTTGTTGCCGGCGCTGTCGTAAATGGTCAGGCCGTTGCCGCTGCCCACGTACCATCGCCCGGCGCTATCCGCTGCAATCGTTGAAGGTGACAAGCCTTTTACCCACTTGCTTGCGCCGTTGCTGTTGGCGACCACGCAAGTGCCATTGGTGCCGCAGCCCATAATCGAGCCGTCGCCGCTTATCCAAGTGCCGTTCCCCAAGCCTCCGGGGCCGCCGACGCTCCACTGGTTGCCGCCATTGACGTTGATTTTCAATATGTTGGCGTACGACGAAAAAATATTGCCGTCGACGTCCATGGAAATCCCGCCGCGGGCGTGTGGGCCTTGGCCGCCGGTCCACGCCACGCTGCCCGCCGGGACGTTGTAGGCGACTTGGCAGCCGGGACACAATTGGTTCCAATTCCAATCGGTTGACATCGTGACCCGGCCTGCCCGCCAGATCGGTTGGCTGTTGGGCGACGCCACAGGAAAGCTGACGCCGACCACGCCGGTCTTGGAGTCGACCGCGACCAAAATGTCGTTGTAATACGCGTCGCCGCTGCTGCACGACGTGTTGGTGCCCAACAACCAAAATACGCCTTGATCGTCGATCGTTGGCGGATAGCCGCCCAGGCAAACCAGTTTGGTTTCAGCTTTCCAAACCGTGCAACCGGGCAAGTCGACGCTGCCGCTGTGCGTGCAGGTGCCCGGGCCACAAGTGTCAATTGTGCAAGGGTCACCGTCGTCGCATGCGCCAGCCACGTGGGTACAACCGGTTTTGGCGTTGCAGTCGTCCAAGGTGCAGGCGTCGCCATCGTCGCAATTGAGCGCCTTGCCCGCCGTACACTTGCCGTCCACGCAACTGTCCTTGTCAGTGCAGATGTTGCCGTCATCGCAATTGGCCGGATTCTGCACGTGGATGCACCCGGCTTTTGCGTCGCAAAAATCATCGGTACAGGCGTTGGCGTCGTCGCAATTCGACGCCTTGCCCGCTGCGCACTTGCCCGCGTCGCACGCGTCCGCGACCGTGCAAATGCTGGCGTCCGCGTCGCAAGGCACGCCGTTTTTCGGCAGGCCGTTGTAGACGCAAAGTCCCGATTTCACTTCGCAAGCGTCAACCGTGCACGGGTTCTTGTCGTCGCAGGCGGTCGCTTTGCCGGGCAAGCACGACTTGTTGCTGCAAGCATCGCCGACGGTGCATGCGTTGTTGTCAGCGTTGCAAGGTGCTGTATTTGCGGCATATTGGCATGCAAGTTTGGGGTCGCAACTGTCGGCCGTGCATTCATCGCCGTCGTCGCAGACCCACTGTAAGCCCGCGATACATTTGCCATTGAGGCAGGAATCCGCCACGCTGCAGATGTTGCCATCGGCATCACAAGCCGTGCCATCCTTTGGTAAACCGACATACGCGCAAGCGCCAGAGCCCTTGTCGCAGGCATCCGCAGTGCATACATTGCCATCATCACACGGCAAAATGGCGCCAGCGACGCAAACTTTGTTCACGCACGCATCGTCGACCGTGCACGGGTTAGCATCGGCGTCGCAGGGCAGGGCGTTGGCCGCAAAGACGCAGCCTTCGACCGGCGCACAACTATCTGTTGTGCATACGTTACTGTCGTCGCAAACGATTTTCGCGCCAGCTTTGCAACTGCCTTTTTCGCACAAGTCGCCCTTGGTGCAGACGCTGCCATCTGCGTCGCAATCGTTGCCTTCATTCCACGGTACTTGCACGCATTTCCCGCTTTTGGCCACGCATTGGCCGTGGGTGCAGGCGCCGTCCTCGGCGGGATCGCAAATGACAATGGAGTTGATATCCAACTGACAACTATAGGGAAAGTCGTTCTTGTCGCATTTAAACGTGCCGTTGCAATAATCGCCGTCTTCCTTGGCCGCGCAGTCGCTATTGACTTCGCAAGCGCAAATCGGCTTGCCTGTTGCGCACTTGCCCGCGACGCAGGTGTCGTCTTTTGTGCACGGGTTGCCATCTTCGCAGCCCGCAAAGTTGGCCGCGTTGACGCAACCGACCTTGCTGTCGCAACTGTCATCCGTACATTTATTGCCGTCATTACATAAGCTTACGTCTTTCGGAATGCCGACACAGACGCTGCCGTCGCAAGCGTCGCCGTAGGTGCAGACGTTGTTGTCGCTGCACGGCAGGTTGCTCGGCGTGTGTTTACAGCCGGTTTTGGCGTCGCAGCCGTCGTTGGTGCAAACGCTGTTGTCATCACAACTGGCGATTCCGCCGTCGCAATTGCCCGTCAAGCACACGTCGTTCTGGGTGCACGCGTTGCCATCGTCACAAGGCAAGCCGTCTTTGGCACTGCCGAATTTGCATTTGCCATCGTTCAGGTCGCACTTGGCCGTGGCGCACGCACCAGCGACGACGCACAGTTTGTCGACGCCCGGCTGACATTGGCCGTCTTGGCATAAATCTCCAATTGTACAAGGGTTATCGTCACTACAACCGATGTTGTCATCCAGAGTGTGCGTGCAACCATCGGCCAAGTCGCAGACGTCCAACGTGCAAGGATTGGCATCGTCACAGTTTTTGAGACTGCCAGCGACGCAAATCCCGCCGGCGCATTTGTCGATTTCCGTGCAAACCGAGCCATCCGCATCGCAGCCCTTGCCGTCGATCCCAATGTGGCTACAGCCTTTTAGCCCATCGCAGCTGTCGGTTGTGCAGACGTTGGCGTCGTTACAGGTTTGCTCATCGGTTTGGCCGTCGCAGTCGTCGTCCAACCCGTTGCAACTTTCAGCTGTCGGTGCGGCCGCCATGCAGAGTGACAGGCCAAAATCGCCGCAACTTCTGGTGCCTGCGCACGTGCCGATGGTGTCGCCGCTGCCGTTCTTGGCGACGAGGAAGCAAGTCGTCGCCAATTTTTGCGCTTTGGCAAAAGCGCTGCATTCGCAGGTGCCAAACGCCGCATCTCCTTCGGGATTGCGCACGCATTGCAGGGACTTGGCGCCTTCGACACTGGTCACGCTGGCGCAATCGTAGCCCTGCGGACAATCGCCACTGCTTTTGCAGGCCGTGCCGCAGAAATGGCCGACCGCGCTTTCGTCGACACAAGCGCTGCCGACAACGCCCAAGCTGGCGCAATCCTTGCTGGAACTGCACGGATCGCACAAGCGAGGAAATTGGGCGACGCAAACGCTGACCAAATCGCCCGTAGGACCGCTGATTTGTGCGCAAATTTGCCCCTTGTCGCAAGCGTTAACGCACGGCGTGGCGCAAACTTTGCTGCCGCTGCCGCCGTCGATGCACAAGTCGTTGTCGCAATCGGTATTGGTTTGGCAGGGGCAGGCGACCGCGCCCGGGCAGGTTTTGGCCGCGTCGGCGGGGGTGTCGACGGCGATGGCGGTTTCAATGGCTACTTCTGGTTCAGTAATGGGGAGTTCGGCCACTATGTCCGTTGAGATGGAGCTAGTCTCTGTGTCAGGGTCTTGTTGTGCGGTTGCGCCCGCGTCCGCCGAAGGGGGCGTGCTGCCGCAGGCGGTGCCTAGCGCTAGGCACGTTGCGTATAGGATATTTTTGGCAAGCATTGTCCGATCCGCCGAAAAGTGTTCTGGTAGGCTAGCGATTGCCTAGGCTTATGTCAATTTGAGGGCGACTGGCGCGAACAGGTCTTCGATGGCAAGGACGGTTTGGTCAAAAGGCGGCAGCGCCAATTGGGCGCCGTCGGTATAAACGCCGCAAATGGTCCAGCGATCGTTGACTAATTCGAGAACTTCGACCGTGCGTTCGATTGGGTCGACGATCCAGTACCAGAGCACACCTGCTTGGGCGTAGGCGGTGGCTTTTTTGCCGCGGTCGTAAGCACTTGTGGTCGGGGACAAAACCTCGCAGACCCAGTCGGGTAAAGTTTGCACGGGCCATTGATCTGGCAATTCGGGCAATCGCTCCATCCGCCAACCGCTGATGTCGGGTTTGACGTAATTTGCGGCGTCCAAACAGATGTCGACATCGAGCAGGATCCACCAGCCTCCGCGGCCGTCGACATCGGGTTTGCTGGGGAGTCGTCGGCTGAGTTCGGTCAGCGTGTGGCCGTGGCGGGCGCGGGCCATGGCTTTGTAGTGGATTTGCCCGCCGATGATTTCCGCGTGCTGCGCTTCCGGTAAGTGCATGATGTCTTTCCAAGTCGCCGGCTGATCGCTCGGCAAGTTTGTGGGATCATCGCGTTCGCCGTTGTCCATCGCACACCTCCGCTGGACAGCTTACGCGTGGGCCGGTCCGATGGCAAGCTTTGTGCCAGTTGGGACGCCACGATTTCATGGAGTTGGACGGGGCCGCGTTGGTCTCACCGCCGAGGTGAGACCGGTCCCGGTGGCGAAGTGAGACCGCCGACAACGAGTTTGTTCTCAAATAAAGGGACGAGATGACCCCCAAATCGCCCCATTTGACGCCTCATCCCGCGGCAAGTACATTGCAAAGCGGCGGCACGCGCATGTGCCGAATTTGGCCCGCGATTTGCCGCGACGGCCGTTGGAAAATCCATGTTTTCACGCTCTAGGTTTACCGCATCAGCGGGCTGTTTTGCAGTATCCCTATTAATTCTATCCGCTTGCGGCGCGACCAAGGCCGCGGACGGCGATGCGGCCACCGCGAGTCAGGATGCTGCCGCCGAAGTCGCGGTGTTGGCCGATAGCGTGGCCGACGCCGCGGCGACGGATGTGCCTGTAATACCAGTAGATGTGGCTGAAACGCCCGATATTCCGCAGGTGTCGTCCGATTTGCCGCCGCCGACAGACGCCGGGTGCACGGCGGCTGGCTGTGCATGCAGCAAGAATGAGCAATGCGATTCCGCTTATTGCATTGAAACGGCGTCAGGTCAGCAATGCGCCAAGAACTGCGCGGACAAATGCGCCGATGGCTTCAAATGCGCCCAAGTCACTGGAAGTGGTGGCGATATTTTGCAATTGTGCGTGCCCTCGTACCCGCGGCTTTGTGAACCGTGCATGGCCGACAGCGATTGCAACAACGTGCTCGGCGGGGCGGATTCGCGCTGTGCGCCGTATAAAGATGAGAGTGGATCGGTAGTTGGCAATTTTTGTGGCAGCAAGTGTACCGCCAACGGCGATTGCGCGCCGGGCTTCAGTTGCAAACAAATCACCAGCGTTAGCGGGATCAAGGGCGATCAGTGCGTCAAGGACGACTTGGTCTGCGGCTGCGACGGCCGAGCGACCAAGTTGGCCTTGGCGACGACGTGCAGCAACGCCAACGCGGCGGGAACTTGCGCGGGCAAGCGCACTTGCAGCGGCAATGGCTTAAGCGCGTGCGACGCCAAAACTGCGCTGCCGGAACAGTGCAACAAGAAAGACGACAATTGCGACGGCGAAACCGATGAACCCAGCAAAGGCGTGTGCGACGACGCTGAAAGTTGCAGTTATGACAACTGTATCGCCGGCGAATGCCAACATCCACCCAAACCGGGCAACTGCGACGACGGCAGCGCGTGTACCAGCGGCGATGAATGCAACAACGGCAAATGCGTCGGCAAGGTTGTGATCTGCGACGACAAAAATACTTGTACATCCGACAGTTGCGATGTGAAAGCCGGTTGCAAATACGCCAGCGACGACGGCGGCAAATGCAGCGACGAAAATGTGTGTACCACCACCGATAGTTGCAACAATGGCGCGTGCTTACCCGGCGCGGCCACCGTGTGCGACGACGGCAACCCTTGCACGACGGACACCTGCGATAGCAAAACTGGCTGTATTTTCAGTAATAATGCGCTATCTTGCAGCGACGGGGATATCTGCACGATGGGCGACACCTGCAAAGGCGGCAGTTGCGGCAACTTGGGCAAAATGCCTTGCAATGACGGCAATGTGTGTACAGACGACAGTTGCGATTCAGTCAAGGGCTGTATTTTCAGCAACAATACGGCAAGTTGCAGTGATAACAACGTTTGCACCGAAGGCGACACCTGCAAAAGCGGCAGTTGCGATCCCGGCGGCGCCAAGGTTTGCGATGACCTCAATGTTTGCACGACCGACAGCTGCGACGCGAAAAAAGGCTGTCAGATCATAGCGAACAGCGCACCATGCAGCGACAATAGCTTGTGCACGGAAAAAGACGTTTGCCAAAACGGCAGTTGCACCGGCGGCGCGGCCAAGAACTGCGACGACGGCAACCCGTGCACCAGCGACGTGTGCGATGCGGTCAAAGGCTGCGTAGGTATTAGCAATAGTGAGGCCTGCAGCGACAACAACCAATGCACCGACAACGACAGCTGCAGCGGCGGCAAGTGCAAGGGCGGCAAGGGCAAAGTGTGCAGCGACGGCAATGCTTGCACGGACGATTTTTGCGATCCGGTTATCGGCTGCACGGCGCAGAGCAACAATTCCACGTGCAACGACGGCGATGCGTGCACAACCGTCGATGCGTGCAAAGGCGGCGAATGTACAGGTGCAATCGCGCCAAATTGCGACGACGGCAACAGTTGCACCGACGACAGCTGCGACAAAGCCAACGGCTGCATCCACAAAGCGAACGTCGGCGGCTGTAGCGACGGCAACGCGTGCACTTTGAGCGACTTGTGCAAGAATTCCGTGTGCACGCCGGGCATGGCCAAAGAATGCGACGACAGCACCGTGTGCACAACGGATTCATGCGACGCCATCAACGGTTGCGCGTACAGCAACAACGCGGCACCGTGTAATGACGGCAACATTTGCACAGAGTTCGATACCTGCGCGGGCGGCAAGTGCGCGGGTGGCAAGGCCAAATTGTGCGACGACGGCAACATCTGCACGGACGACCTGTGCGACCCAAGCGCCGGTTGCACCGTCAAGAACAACGCGGCCGCTTGCGATGACAACAACGGCTGCACCACAGCGGACACCTGCGCCGCGGGCAAATGCAAAGGCCTGGTCGGTTGCGACGCCAAGGCGCTGTGCACGCCGGGCGCGCAAAGCGTAAGTTGCGTATGCAACAAGGGTTATGCTGGTACGGGCTTTCAGTGCGCCGACGTCGATGAATGCAAGGACGGCAGTTTCAAATGCGCGGCCAATCAGGGCTGCAGCAACACGCAGGGCAGTTACACTTGCAGTTGCTTGCCCAACTATGCGGACTGCAATAACAACTTGAACGATGGCTGCGAGGCGAACTTGCAAGGCGACGTCAACAACTGCAATGCATGCGGGGGCGTCTGCGGCACGGGCAACGCAGTGCCCAAATGCGCAACAGGCGTTTGCAGCCTGACCTGCAACGCGGGCTACATGGACTGCGATGGCAAAAATGCCAACGGCTGCGAAGTGCAAACCGGCGGCAATGACAACAACAATTGCGGCGGTTGTGGCGTGGTATGCGCGGGTACCTGCAACGCGGGTGTGTGTCAGGCGGGCACTGTGTGCGGGCCGAACTTGTTGCTCGATCCGATTCAGGTCAAGCCAGGTTGGACGCTGTGCTATGTCGCGCAGTATTCATCGGCGTTGATCAAGGCAATGCCCTGTAATCAGTTGTTTAATTCAGGCGGTAAGACGTATGGCTGTTGGCATGGCGTGTCGACTTGGCCGCATGAAAATGGCAATGGGATGGTAGACAATGCTTGTAAGGCAAATGTCCAAAATACCACGCATTATACCGATTGGGGTGGCAATTTGCATATTTTGACGGTGTGCATACAAAATTAGCTCCGCTTCTTTTTCGCCTGCGGCGGGCTTTTGCCCTGCGGGCGGCGCGCCTGCGGCGGGCAATTTCGCTCCGCGTTGGCGCGCTGACGCGCGGGGTGCGAGAGGGGAAACCACCGCTCTGGTTCCGTTCGCGGCCGCAGAGTTTTCCCCTCTCGCGCTCTCCCCTTCCTTTGGGCAGTCGGCGCCTGCGGCGGGCTTTTGCCTCCGGTGGCTTTGCGTTGAAACGCAAAGGAATTCCCGCTTCGCGGCTGCCTAGCGCGACGGCGCTGACGCGCAACGTCGCGAGGCACTGGCGAGTTTGTAGGATTGTGTAAGAATATACCGAGGTTCAGCCCGCGAAGGCGGGCTTTGTAGAGGTTGCCGGTGGCTTTTAGCCACACGGTCGCTCCGCAGGAGTCCCACAACAAAACCGCCCGAAATCGCCCCATTTGACGCCCCATCCCGCGGCAAGTACATTGCAAAGCGGCGGCGCGCGCATGTGCCGAATTTGGCCCGCGATTTGACGCGACGGCCGCTGGAAAATCCATGTTTTCACCTTGCAAGTTTACCGCTTCAGCGGGCTGCCTCGCACTATTGCTACTAATTCTGGCCGCTTGCGGCGCAACGAAGGCAGCTGACGGCGACGCGGCAACTGCCGCGCAAGACGGCGTTGCGGCCGATGTCGCATTGTTGGCCGACATAGCACCGGACGCACTCGCGCCCGATGTGCTTGTTGCGCCTCAGGATATCGCGATCGTTGTCGATGTGCCAGTCGTGCAACAGGACGCTGCCAAGCCGACCGACGCGGGTTGCACGGCAGCGGGTTGCGTCTGCGCCAAGAACGAACAGTGCGATTCAAACTATTGCATTGAGGGTCCAGCGGGGCAGCAATGCGCCAAATTGTGCAGTGAAAACTGCGACGTTGGCTTCAAATGCGCTCAGGTCGCGGGTACTGGCAGTGACATTTTGAACTTGTGCGTGCCCGCGTTTCCGCGTTTGTGTGAACCATGCGCCGCAGATAGCGATTGTTCCAACGTTTTAGGCGGCGCTGACTCGCGGTGCGTGCCGTACAAGGATGCCACGACTGCGACTTTGGGCAATTTTTGCGCGACCAAATGCGCGACAAACAGCGATTGCTTCACAGGATTTAGTTGCAAGGAGTTGACTAGCGTCGGCGGCGTCAAGGGTGGCCAATGCGTCAAGGACGATTTGGTCTGCGTCTGCGATGGCCGCGCCACCAAGTTGCAGTTGACGACTGCGTGCAACAGCGTCAATTCGGCGGGAACCTGTGGCGGCAAGCGCAGTTGTGGTGTGAACGGCCTGAGCGCTTGCGATGCGGTGACCGCCGCGCCGGAGCAATGCAACCTCAAAGACGACGATTGCGACGGCCTGACTGATGAGCCAAGTAGCGGGATGTGCGACGATTTGGAATCTTGCAGCTATGACAATTGCATCGCGGGCGAGTGCCAGCACCCGCCCAAGCCCGGCTTGTGCGACGACAAAAGCGCGTGCACCAGCGGCGACGAATGCAACAATGGCAAATGCTTGGGCAAAGTCAGCGTGTGTGATGACAAAAACCCTTGCACAATAGATAGTTGTGACGTGTTGAAAGGCTGCGTAGCGGCAGCGGACGATGGCGGCAAATGCAGCGACGACAATGTGTGTACAATCAATGACAGTTGCGGCGGCGGCCTCTGTTTGGCCGGTGTAGCTACCGTTTGCGATGACAATAACCTATGCACAACAGATAGTTGCAATCCGAAGAATGGTTGCATTTTCAATGCCAACAGCTTGCCGTGTACCGACAACGATTTATGCACAATTGCAGACACTTGCAAGAACAGCGTTTGCGCGGCGAACGGCAAGCTGCCTTGCAGCGACGGCAATCCGTGCACGGATGACAGTTGCGACGGCATCAAAGGTTGCATTTTTACAAATAATACCGCGATTTGCGACGACAACAACAACTGCACCACCGGCGACACCTGCAAAGACGGCACTTGCACGCCCAGCGCACCCAGCCCCTGCGACGACGGCAACCCGTGCACAACGGAAATCTGCGATCCCAAGACTGGTTGCAAAGCCTTTAATAACAAAGCGCAATGCAGCGACAACAATGTTTGCACCGACGGCGACACCTGCAAAGATGGCGCGTGCAGCGCCGGTGTCGGCAAAGTGTGCGACGACGGGAATCCCTGCACGACGGATTTATGCGATGTAACAAAGGGTTGTATCACGTTCGCCAACGCGGAGGAATGCAGTGACGGCAATGTCTGCACCGACGGCGACAACTGCGCGGGCAACAAGTGCAAGCCGGGCAAGGTCAAAATGTGCAATGACGGCAATGCCTGCACGGACGATTTTTGCGACCCAGTCACCGGTTGCAACGCGCAGAGCAACAGCAATACGTGCAGCGACGGGGACTTGTGCACCGTCATCGACATGTGCAAAGGGGGCGAATGCGCCGGCAGCGGCGCCCCCAACTGCGACGACGGCAACTCTTGCACCGACGATAGCTGTGACAAAATAAAAGGGTGCGTCCATGCGCCGAACAATGGCGGCTGCAGCGACGGCAATGCGTGCACGTTGGGCGATTTGTGCAAGAATTCCGCGTGCACCCCCGGCCAAGCCAAGGAATGCGACGACAGCAACAACTGCACGACCGATTCCTGCGACGCAGTCAATGGCTGCGGCTACAACAACAACGCGGCGCCTTGTACGGACGGCAATATCTGTACAGAATTCGACAGTTGTGCCGACGGCAAGTGCAAGGGCGGCAAGGTCAAATTGTGCGACGACAACAATGTATGCACCGACGATGACTGCAATCCGCTGACTGGATGCACAGTTAAGAACAACGCGGCAGCGTGCGAGGACAACAATGGCTGCACGGGCGGCGACGTGTGCAACGGCGGCAAATGCAAAGGGGCCGTTGGCTGCGATGTCAACGCCTTGTGCACGCCGGGCGCTCAGAGCGTTTCCTGTGTATGCAACAAGGGTTACGCGGGAACTGGCTTTTTGTGCGTCGACGTCGATGAATGCAAAGACGGCAGTTTCAAATGCCCAGCCAATGAAAGCTGCGCCAACACGGTCGGCGGCTATACCTGCGCATGTTCAGCCAATTTTGGCGATTGCAACAAAAGCATCACCGACGGCTGCGAAGCCAATTTGAGCAACGACATCAACAATTGCAATGTTTGTGGCACCATCTGTGGAACCGCCAACGCGGTGGCCAAATGCAACACGGGCGTTTGCGCCCTGACCTGCAACGCAGGTTTTGGCGACTGCGACGGCAAAAACGCCAACGGCTGCGAACTGCAAATCAACGGCAGCGACAACAACAACTGCGGCGGTTGTGGCGTGGTGTGCGGCGGCGGAAAAAGTTGTTCTGCCGGCGCGTGTTCGGCCGGTTTGACCAAGTGGAGCGAAGGCACGGCGCAATGGCCCGACCAAGCCTGCAACCCGAACAACAGTTTTGGTTCTTGCAACACCAACGCGCAGAATTATGCCGACGCTTGGGCGCTTTATGTCTGCAAACTCAACGGTTACACCAAGGGTGTCTGGACTGGCAACAAGCAAGCCGGCTGCAACGGCCAAGTCAGTATGTACTGCGGCAACAACATCCCCTGCCAGCCGTTATGGGAGTACAATTGCTCCCCTAGTGACCAGACCAAGGTGGAAATTACTTGTAATTGACACTCCACGCGGGCCGCCCGCAGGGCAAAACAGACGGCGCGTCGTCACAACGCAACCACAATCGCCTTTTCACCCATAGGCAGCAATGCGAACTTACCGAAACTGTACTGCATGACGCCAGTAATACTACTGAATTTGGTACCTTTTGGCCATTTGCTGGCGTAGGTGCCGTCGGCGTTTTTGTTTGTGAGAAAAAAGCCGAATGCTGAATGCACCAAGACGGCGGAATCGCTGGCGCTGCTGCCGATGTAGATGTCGCCGTGCGGTTTGCCGTCGCTGCCCAATGGCGCGGTATCGCTGACATAAACGTTATTTAGGGTGACAAGGGCGTTTTCAAAACTGCGGTTGTCGGCGAGCGTAGCCTTCTCGCCGATTTTGCTGAGGTCGATGCTGACCGGCGTGGGTGTCGCAGTGTCTTCAAATTTGACAACCGTTGGCGTGAGCTGGGTTGAGCAATAGAATTCGGCCACGCTCCCGCTGATGCTGATGACGTCGCCGATTTTCAGGCAGTCGATCGGGCCGCCTTGCAATGCGGAAAGGTAGAGGCCGGAATTGGCGCCGCCCCCTTCACTTTGTACGAAAACGCCTGCGTATTTCTTGCCGGCACTGCTGGTGGATTTGTCGACAAAGGACGTGACGATGGCCGATTTGACGACGATGGTTTTGAGGGTGTCGACTATTTTCGTCTCACTGCAATTGGCCTTGGACGTCGCATGAATTTTCGCAATCGCCGTTTCGACACCGGCCGCCAGTGCGACGCCTGTCGGGCAGGGTGCCGTTTCCTGCGGCGGTGCTGTGTCGGGCTCGGTGTCTGCGCCGGAACCGACCGCTACATCGTCAGGCGGTGATTCGGTGTCTAGCAGCAGATCTTTCAAATTTACAAGATCTTGGGGCGCTTGGACATCGCCGATCGCGTCCAGCCCGTCGCCTGTCGCGACCGCGTCTGCGCTGTCGGTATCGGAGCTCGCGTCCGCTTTCTTGCCTTGGTTGAACACGGCAGCCGTGTCACCGGCGTCCACGCTCCCGCCGCTGCCGCCGCCACCTACCGCGCTGCCGCAGCCGCCGAGAAGAGTCAGCGCGGTGACAAGTGCGCTGATGCCCATGCAGATTCGACTTGTGCCGCTGTTCGCCATCGTCGCCGCCGCCTATCAAATTGCCGCGAAATTACAAGGTAAAAACGAGGTAATTCAAGATCGCCTGAATGTCAGCCACCGAACCGCCGGCATCCGCTTGGGCGATGTTGTGAAAACTGGTGTAAACAACGTGACCTTTGCCCACCGGAAACGAAACGACCAGCGGCACTGTGCCCCAATCGCCAAGCGCCGACGCCACTTTGCCTTCCATGATCGCCGTAGTGCCTTTGCCGGGCGCCTGTATCACAGCCCAAGTACCCAAGTCCTGATAAACTGTTGTAGATTTCTTAGCCAGCACGGCCGCTAGGCCGGCATCGAGCAAATCGCCTTGCGTCGTGAACGGCGGCGTACCCGCCGTTTTTTGGGCGAAAGTCGGACCCGGCCCTTGGCGAGGGCCAGCGGTTGCCGAAGGCCCGGCCGTCGACTTGGCGTAACTGGCGTCGGCGCCATAAAAATCGATGGCATCGGGAAACGCGGTTTCGACATACGACCAAGCCCAATCGCTGGCGTAAAGCGAATGGCCTGCCTGGACAAAGGCTTGCAAGTTTGCGGTGATCGCAGGGATGCCTTTGACCAACGTCTCAGCGGTGCTGGAACAGTTGATGAGCAGCACGTCGTATTTTTGCAATGCACTCAAATCTTTCATCAATTTTGCCGCGGCCGAACTGGTCGCGTCTTTGGTCGTGCCGCTGTCAAACGAGTCGTACTTCAGCCCCAAGCCGTCCAACAATTTGCCCAAATCGTCCGCATCGCCCTGAATCACCGCAATTTTGCCGGCGGTGGCAGAAAAGCAGCGTTTGGGATCGTTTTGCGCGGTAAAATCCAGCTTTTTTCCCGGCAGAACGGCGATCGGAGATGAAGTCTTGAAAGATCCCTTGGTCATGGTCAGGATGGCCGGACCCGGCGGCAATTTCGCAAAGAAGTAATGACCTTTGGCGTCGGCAGTCACCTCGATATGCACGGGCGCGGCGCCTGAGCATCCCGCATCTTGGTCAAACGCGATGACGGCAAAGCTAACACTTACACCGACTTTAGGCGCACATGCGATGCCCTCGAGGCTGCCAGGCGTACAGTCGCCGCTTGCATCGTCAGAGCTGCCAAGGTCATCCAATCCCTGCCAATCGGTTTGCACGACATCTTCTGGTGGTGCCTCTGCGTCGTCCGCCGACAGATCCGGCGCATCCAACAGATTGGCGGCATCTTGACCGATTGCATCGTCATTTGAAGGCGTATCCGCAACTGCACCGGCGTCGGCATCGGCGGAAGCGGCTGAATCCGCCTTTGCAGGATCTTTGCCGGTGTCGGTCGACGTGCCCGTTGCGCCGCCGCCGGGCGGGGTCGAGCAGGCGCACAACAACATCAAAATACCACAAATTTGCTTCATTTTTGCCGAACTCGCATGGGACTTGCCCAAAAAAAAGTGGGTTTTCTAAACGTCAAACCCGAAGCGACGCCGCAGTGCTACAAAAACGGCAACCAAAACAAGCACGAGCGGGCCCGCGCCGCCTGACGGGTTGGCCGCGCAGCCGCTCGATGGCGCGCCGGCGCCGCCGCTGCCTGCGCTGGCTGCGGTTGCGTCACTCGGCAGGGCGTTCATATCGCGTCCGCCTGCGTCCGCGCTGCCCGAACTTGTCGGATCGTCGGACAAAAACGTGAAGCTACTGGGCTGCTTGTCGTTGCTCACCGGGTCGCCTTGATCGTCGATAACGGTCATTTCAACGTTGCCATCGCCGCCCTGACCGTTGACCGTAAAACTGTACAGTGTGTCAATGGTGTACGCCCCAAGTGAGCCTTTGGACAAATGAATCTCCTGCAACCCGCCCCAAGGATCGTTGATAATCGGCCCGTCTTTGTCCGCGCCGACGATCAACACCCAGTGCCAATTCTTGCTTTCGCCAAAGTGATTGGCCGGACTGTCGTTCCAGTGCACACCGGCGACAAGCGGCATCCCGCTGTTCAAACTGGTCACAATAAACTGTGCGGCATCGGGCGGCAGACATTTGCCTGAATTCACGTACTTGGGCTGCGGCTTCAAACCACCCGCCGTCATGCCCCAAATGACCAAGCAATTGCCGCTCACTTGTTTGCCGCCCCACGCGTAGCTGGTTGCGTCATAACCCTTGAATTTAGTGCGCCATTTGTTCTCCAGCACCACAGAATCGCCGCTTTCGCCGTCGACTTCGCGGACCAAGCCCAAGTAGGCGTGCAACATCGACAAACTGGTGATCGTGCAGCCGCAGCTGTGGATCGTGAAGCCAGGGCAAGTGCCCAACGGATCGCTGTAATCTTTCTGGTTTCTCGCCTTGATGCCTTTGCCGGTCCACAAATTGATGCTGCCGTTGAAGCCACCGCAGCCGCCGCTGTCACCGGCACCGACCGCACCGCCATTGGCCGGTGGAATCGCAGCTGCCGCGCAAGTATCCGGAACACCGGGCGGATTTTGCATACACCCTTTGGGGCACTGCGTCGCGCTGTGGACCGCGCCAGCCAAGCACTGGGTCAGCAGTCCGCCGTCGCACCAACCGCCGTCCGCTTTTCCGCTGCAAAATCCGTCCGTTTTAACTTGGCAGGCAGCACCACCGCCTTTGCCGCCCAAGCCGACGCAGCCTTTGGCGCAACTTTGAGCGCTGACCTGTTTGCCGCCGCCGCACGCCAAATAAATGTTGCCCTGGCAATAACTTCCGTCGGCTTTGCCGCCGCAGAAATTGGTCGCAACCCCGCCCGTGCACTCGTCGGGCTGCCCCGGCGGCTTGGCCACGCAGCCCTTTTCACACGCTGTATTTTTGGTGGTTTTGCCGCCGCCGCAGGTGGCCAAGACCCCGCCGTTGCACCAGTCGCCATCAACCCTGCCGCTGCAAAAGTCGCCCGCAGCTTGGCTGGTGCCCGCGCACTGGTCCGCCACGCCAGCGGGCATGGATTTGCAACCGTTGTTGCAGTCCTGACTGGCTTTTTCGCCGCCGCCGCCGCAGGTTACGAGCTTGCTGCCGTTGCACCACGCGCCATCGCTTTTGCCGGCGCAAAATCCGGTTTGTTGCGGGCTATCGCAGTGATCCGCGACGCCGATGGGCATCGATTTGCAGCCGTTGGGGCAATCCTGGCTGCCGTTTTCATTGCCGTCTTTGCATTGTTTGAGCTTGTTGCCGTCGCACCACGCGCCGTTGGCCTTGCCGCTACAAAAGCCAGTATTTCCAACGCCTTTGCACACATCGGCGACGCCGTTGGCGTTGGATTGGCAGCCGTTGGGGCAGTTGGCGCTGCTGCTCTGGTTGCCGTTGCTGCATTGGACCAGCTCATTGCCGTTGCACCACGCGCCGTTAGCCTTACCTGCGCAAAAACCGCTGCCCCCGCTTTTGCAGACGTCGGCCACGCCATTGGCATTGGATTGGCAGCCATTGGGGCAGTTGGCGCTGCTGCTTTGGCTGCCATTGCTGCATTGCACCAAGTCATTGCCGTTGCACCAAGCGCCGTTAGCCTTGCCCGCGCAAAACCCGCTGGCGCTTTTGCATTGGTCGGGTACGCCATTTGGCATGGATTGGCAGCCGCTGGGACAGGATTTGCTGCTAGTGACGTTGCCGCCGCTGCAATTGACCAAGTCGCTGCCGCTGCACCACAGGCCGTTGGCTTTGCCGGTGCAAGGGCCTGCGAAGGCGGTGCTGCTCCACAGTGCCGTGATCAGAGCAAATATCAAACAGCGGCCGAACATCGTTACCTCTGGCCGCCAATTTACGCTTTTCGCGCAAAGTTGACAAGTTACATTTGATTTAGCGAGTTTTTCGGCTGAATGCAACGCGCCAAATAGACAGTGTGCCGTCGCCCGCCTTTGCCTGGATGGTGCACTTCAATCGCAAAACCATTGGCTTGCAAACGCTTTACGAACGCCGGATCCAAATCTTCGGCCCAAACAGCAAACAGCCCCGTTGGCTTGAGCGCCTGTTTAGTCCGCAAAAGCGCGTCCTTGCTGTAAAACCGGTCATCGGACGTTTGGGTCGCCTCGTGCGGACCCTCGTACAAATCCAGCACGATCGCATCCCACTTTGCCCGACTATCGCCAATCAATTTGGCGACATCGCCCACGTGCACGCGCACGCGCGCATCCGCGAGCGCGTTTTGCGTGAGCGCTCCCAGCGCACCTTCGCACCATTGCACCACGCGCGGATTCAGTTCGGCGACCTTGATTTGCGCGTCTGCTGGCAATACGTCTAGCGCCGCACGCAGCGTGTAGCCCATGCCCAAACCGCCAATGAGCACCTGCGGTTTATCCACTAGGGCCAATGGCTTACATGCCAAATCGGCCACAGCCAGTTCGGAACGAAACGCCGTCGAACTCATCAAAACGCGGCCGCCGACGACGATGAGAAAGTCCTTCACGCCGCGTTGGCGCAATTCCAAATCGCCCTCCGGTGTCGACAAACGGTCGAGAACTGTCCACGCTTGGGCCACAGACTTCTCCAGTTACTTCGGGATCTTCCACGCCTGACAGGGTTCACACCAAAGGTACCACGCGCGCTTCTTCGCGCTCCAAAAGGGCGCCATCGGCAACTGACACGTCGCACAAGGTTCACTGGCAATTTGTTGCGGCAAATGCTTGATTTCCATCGCTTCAGGCCAAGTATCGCAGCGCTGACAGCGAAGGTAATACTGTTGCTTCTTGTCGGACCACACCAAGCGCGTGATTTGTTTACATGTTTCGCATTTGGTCAGGGCCGGCATCGGCGGGCGATCCGCCGTCGCTCCTGGATCCTGATCCAGCCCGCAATGCTGACACAGCGCCTTGCCAGCCTGCGATGGCCGCACAGCGCCCGTACAAAAGCGGCAACGTATCAGCGCTTTGCCGTCGGCACCCACATCCCAACCGACTTTGCACTGCGCATCGGCGATCGCGCTGCATTGGACGTATTTGCGCATTTCCCACTGCTTTTCAAGCAGATTCGAACCGCACCGCGGGCACGT
>CAMDBH010000063.1 GCA_945889325.1 Klebsiella pneumoniae | reverse complement strand
TAGCCTGTCCCGCAGGGACATCTTGACTTGTAGCGGAGGACTTTTAGTCCCACGCGTCCGCCGCGCCTGTCGCGGCCCCCCGGCTGTCGAATTCATTGGGTAATTTGAAAAGTTTCCAACCTGAGAATTATTCGGCTACACCCTCTTAGCTGCATCGTACCCATTTGATCGGCAAGTGCCTGTTTTTTAAGCCTCAATTCTCGCTACTCGTCGTGTGTCCATTTGCAAGTGCACGCCCCGGCTTGCTCCGCCAACGCGGCCGCATAGCACGGACAAGCAACTTGGGTATTGCCGACAAGCGGCACGTCAACTATGCGAGAAACCAGCGGTTTATGCCCGCAACCAGGACAGCACCGCGCGCCATCGTGGTAGACGTCCCATTTCTTGTCGGCCAACAGCGATTGCACCACGTCGACCACGCCGGGCAGCTTGGCCACGGAATTGAATGAATTCATCGGATTTTCCCCCTTTGACGCCTTGAGATCTAGATCGCGCCTTCGTGGCGAATCAAAACGCGTCGGCGCCGCAATGGCCTGATATGTAACCGTGTTTTTACCGACCATTGCTGCACCGACACCCAGACACCGCAACACAGAACCAAAAATTCGGTTCTGCCAAACCTTACGCCGCCATCACCGGCGGATTGCTCGCCCACTCGGCGCGCACAGTGTCAGCATTTTGGCTGACATGCACACCTTTGCTGTCAACTTTTTTCACCCAAGCAATCGGAATCCAATGGTGAACCTGCTGATCCTGATCGCGCGCCAGCTTAATGCAATGCGTGCCGCCCTCGAGTTTGTCCACCATGCCCACGACGTTGCCATCGCTGCTCACCACCTGCATGTGCTCTTTGATGTCACTTGGATTAAACATATGGACCTCCCGATAACTTTTGAGAATACCAAGCATTTCTTGCCCGGGACTCCAATGTAGGTGCGCGTTTGCGCCTGTCAACGCCCAGCAAAATAAGAATTCGCCGGCCTTGACACGCGGTGCCCGCGCGCTAAGTTGGCAACAGGTGCGCGGCCCAAACTTACGATTTTCAACGATGATTTCTGTGGAGACTCCGCATGAAACGACGGCTCGCGCAATTGGCCGGGCGCTACCTGCCAGGCGAAATCATCGGCACGCTGACCGCGCTGGCGGCAGGCGCATTGGCGCGCGGGTTTGGCCACTCGCCGTTGGTGGTGGCGATCGCCGCGGCTTGGGGCGAAAACGTCGGATTTTACGGGTACAATTTGCTGGCCCAGGCGCTGCGCCACGGCAAAACGCATGAGGCGTTGTACGGTCACCACCGCTACTTGCTGCTTTTCTGGCAGAGTTCGCGCGACGTCGCCTTGGAATTCGGTTCGGCCGAATTGCTGGACAGTTTGTTGCTCCGGCCGTTTTTCATGTACCAAGCGCCGCTGCTGCTGGGCCATTTCGCGTCGGGCATCATCGTCGGTAAGCTAGCAGCCGACATCGCTTTTTACGCCGTTGCCCTCTGTGCCTTTCAAGTTCACACGCGTCTGCGCCAATGGTTGGGCAACCGGCGTTTGCGCCGCCGCGCGACCCCTGCGGTTGCGCCGCCGCATTGACCGCCGGCCGTTGCAGCTGCGAGGCGCTCCTGCCAAACGCACCGTGCACCATGGCCAAACCCCAGCGGAGCGCACTATCGAACCATGTACCAAGCCCAAACAAACTTGCCATATCCCGCGCGGTTGCACTGGTTAACCGGATAAGCCTGCGCGCAAAAGCCTTCTGAAGACAAGCCCGGATCGTAAAATCCGCAGTACGGATGCCCACCTTTGCCGCCCGCAGCGCCTTGGGCCAATGTGTTCCAGAATTGGCTAAATAGTGAATACCATTGGCTGCACGTGACACCCTCGCTCGTGGCGACGGTCCACACCGCGCCCATTTGATTGGCCACCAAATCGCTCAACGTTTTGTCGCCGACTTTTGAGTTGTAGTCCACGGAAACATCAAATAATTTACCGGTTTGCGGAATATTGGGCTGGTCCTCCAAGTATTCATACCAACCGCGAAAGGTCTGAAACCACGGCGTCGCCACGCCTTTGCCTGTCGCCATCTGCGTCCAACCTTTGCCCAGATCGCCGGGCGTGCCAAGATCGGCGCCGAGGGAAAAAGTCAAGCCAGTCGCGTGCGTAGGCGCGTACGCCAGCACCGTCCAACCGCCGCCGTCCAAGCTCATGTTGCAATACACCTGAAAGGCCAACCCGGCGGGCTTGATGTAGTACAAACCGCTTTGCGCTTGCGGGTTTTTGTTGAGCAAGTCTTTGCAACTGATCGCTGGGTTGTTCTGCGTGCCGTAATCCACCAAGTACGCCACGACTTTGAACGATTTGCCGTCGCACAACATCAAACTGGCCGTTTTGGTGTTGAAATACACCATGCCAACGGCAGACGCATCGCAAACAGCCGGGTCGGCGTCAGCGGTTTGATAACGGAAGTTCAGCGCTTGCGTCTTGGCAAAATCGGCACCGCCTTTGAGCGTTTGTTGCAATGTCCATTGGTTTGCCGCCGCCAGTTTTGCGTACGGAGCCAGATCGGGTCCGCCGGCCAAATCTACATATAAACCGGAGGTTGCGACTTTTGCCAAAGATGTCTTGGTCGCCAAATCCAAATCGGCGGCAAAAGTCGCGCTGACTTTGCCTTTGGTCACGGCGCCATCGGCCAATTGCAACGTACCGACCGCCCCGGCGGAAATTTCCGCGCTGCCGACACAGCCGGAGCACTGAATGTCCAATGCCACCAATGCCTTTGTCGCATCGCCGCCTTTGGCATTTGAAGTCGCATAATTAAAACCGACTGCCGCTGCCGTGACTGCTGCCGCGGCGATTTTGTCAGTTGTCACAGCACCATCCGCCAGATTTTCCGTTGTCACGGCCGAGATCGCCAGCGCACCCGCCTTGACACAACCGGAACACGCCAAACCTTGCGCTTGCGCTGCAACCGCGGACCGAATCGCGTACGGCACCGCGGTCAACTCGACGCGCGGCAATTCGGGGTCGGTGCCGACCTGAACGCCGACCCATTTGGCCTGACTTTGCGCATAAAGTGCTTCATCCATTGGATTTTTAGCGTCCAGACCGACGACAAAACCAAAAACGCTGTTCTTGACCACAACGCCCAAGCTGAGTTCTTGAAACAGCGACTCACCGCCCACTTGCGCGGCGTAAAACCGAAAAGCCATGGGATATTGCCCATCAGGCGCTGGCCCACCGCCCAAAGTCAGCAATGCACCTTCCAATTGCAGATGCACACTTGCGGCCAACGCCGCAGAACTCCAAAGCAGCAACGACAAAATAACCACGGCCATTGGCTTGATCGATCGCAACATGTCATGCTCCCCAAAGCGGTACCTGTACTGGGCTACCGTGGCAAATTTGCATGGCATTGCGTGAAAAGTCAAGCGATTTTTCACCGCCGCATCGCTCAACAAGGCAACCTGAAATGCCCACGACCTTGGAACCGTCCGCCCAAACTTCAGACGTCTACGTCATGCTGCTGCGCGGCATCAACGTCGGCGGCAACAACAAGCTGGCCATGCGCGACTTGAGCGACCTCCTCAAAGGCCTTGGCTGCAGCGACATCAAAACCTATATCCAGAGCGGTAACGCAGTCTTGCGCGCACCGCCGAGCGTCGTCACTCAACTCGCCTACGCCGTGCGGACCTGCATCGCGATGAAATTGGGCTTAACCGTGCCCGTCGTTCTGCGTTCCGCCTCAGAATTGCGCGACATTTTCACCAACAATCCATTTGCCCTCGCCGCCCATGACCCCGACCATTTGCACGTCGCCTTCTTAGCCGATCATCCAACGCCCGAACACTTGCTGACGCTTGACCCCGCGCGATCGCCGCCCGATGAATTCATTGTCCGCGGCCAGGACCTCTATTTGCTTTTGCCCAACGGCGTCGCCAAAACCAAATTGAGCAACGCTTGGCTGGACAGCAAACTAAAAACCACCAGCACCGTACGCAATTGGCGTACCGTTGAGCAGTTGGTCAAGATGACCGAAGGATTGCAATAGGCGTTTGCCGGTCGACACCGCCAAAAAAAGCCGATTCAAGTGCCCACCGCCTGCAAGTCAAAACAAAGCTGGCCCGCTTAGGGCAAACGCTTGCGCGTAGCACGTTCTGGGCTAACATAGCCGCGCGCCAGCGCCCATCTAGCCGCGCGCCGCGATAGGTAAAAGTGAGATTTTTCGACCCCTTCCCGCTGCGGACAATTCCGCCAAACATTATCACAGCTTGTGCGATGGCTTGCGGCTTTGCCTCCGTCTTTCAATCGCTCACGACCGGCAACTTGCGGTTGGCCGCTTGGCTCATCCTGCTAGCGGCGCTGTTGGACAAACTCGATGGCAGCGTCGCACGTTTGCTAAAGGGTTCTAGCGAGTTCGGCGTCCAATTCGACTCATTCGCCGACAACGTCGCCTTTGGCATCGCGCCCGCGGCGCTGGTTTACTCGGCGGCAAGCGCGCAAACCCCGTCGTTTTGGGGCGCCGACGCCGTGGTCGTGGGGCTGCCCGCGCTCGGCGTGTTGAGCACAATCTGTATTGTTTACGCTGTGATGACTACCGTTCGCCTGGCGCGTTTCAACGTCACCACGGCCAGCAACGGGCCTTATTTGTTCATCGGCCTGCCATCGACCCTTTCCGGCGGCCTGCTCGCCAGCGGCTATTTGGCGGTTTACGAAACGCATCTGCTTGAAACTTTTCCACATATCTTCGCGGTGTTCCCGCTGTTTCTCGCCGTCAATGCCGTTCTGATGGTGTGCAACTTGCCGTTGCCCAAGTTCAAAGTCAGCAAAAAGCCGCTGGTTCGCGCCGTGCAACTGGGCTTGGGCGTTTGTGTTTACGCCACGATCGTCGCGCGCGTCGGTTTCTCGTTCGTGCTGGTTTTGTTGGCTGGTTACTTGCTGCTCGGCTTCGCTTGGCTGGGGCCGCGCCTGCTGGCGCAGCAGCAGGTTTCGCCAAAAACTTAGCAATTTCCTAAGTCTTGCCACAAAGGTCTACCCATGGCTGCCTCATTTGTCACCGCTGCCGATGGCACGCAGCTCAGCGTGCGCGTGACCGGCTTGGCCAATGGTCCAGCGTGCGTGCTGTTGGACGGCATCGGCTGCGACGGCTATATCTGGCGGTATTTGCGTCCCTTTCTTAGGCGCCACGCCCGCGTCATCCACATGCACTACCGCGGTCATGGCCTTAGCGCGATTCCGCAAGACGACAAGACGCTGACGATCGAGCAATGCGGCCACGACGTTTGGCAGGTGCTTGACAGTTTGCACGTGCAAGACGTGATTCTATTTGGCCATTCCATGGGCGTGCAGGTGGCGCTGGCGACGGCTCATCAAAATCCGCAGCGAATCCATGCGCTTGTGCTTGCATGTGGCGCATTCGAGAAACCGCTAGACACCTTCCACGGCAGCGATCTCGGGGCGCGCGTGTTGCCGGTGCTGTCTGGGGCGCTGTTCCGCTGGACCGACAAAGTCCGCGACGCGTGGCAGCGCTATCTGCCCACCGAGGCTGCGTATTGGCTGGCGGTTGCTACGGAAATCAATTCAAAAATGATTCGCCGCGACGATTTTTTGCCCTACTTGGCCCACATGTCGAAAATGGATCCCGTGGTGTTCATGAAATTTCTGCAAAGTGCCGCCGCGCATTCCAGCCGCGCGTATTTGCACGAGTTAACCGCGCCGGCGCTGGTTGTCGCGGCGTCGCAGGATCATTTCACGCCCGCGCATTTGTCACAGCAACTGGCGCATCTGCTGCCGAACGCAGAAATCTGTATGATGCCAGGTGCTTCACACGCAGCTCCATTGGAATTGCCAGATTTGCTTGAATTGCGTTTGGAAGAATTCGCGCGTCGCGTCGCTTTGTGGCCCTGATGACCTTCTCGGAGGTTCGGTCAAACGGTGTGCCTATCGCGCGCGCCGTGGGCAGAATTAAAGATCGAAAAAGATCGCGTCGTGGTCTTTCAAGAACGAATTGAGCAAATTCTGCTCTTCGTCCGTCAACTGCTCCAACTGCACCCCGGCACCGGCACGGCCGCGGCCGTCGTGCTCGTTGTCGTACGGCCGCGTCCAGCACACAACGGCTGTCTTTTGAAACACGTGGCTTGAACTCGGAATCTTGAAGCGCACATCGACCTTGTCGCCTTTGCGCAATTCTTCCTGCGTAGCGATGAACAGGCCGCCGGCCGAAATGTTGGACACCAAGCCGACAAACAAGCGGTGATCGCTGGCGACGCCGACTTCAATGTTGTAACTGGCGCGGTTGGCGTCGCGGCGGTCTCCCGCGCTGGTGCCGTGGTGGCTAATGTGCGAGGCATTGCGCCCGCCGTGGTTGGATATCCCGTTGGGATTTACATGGTTTGAGTGCGCGTGCGAATTATTTTGAGCCATGTTGTTCTTGTTCATCGTCATCCTCGGGCCATTTCGGCCAAGTCAATTCAATCAAATTCGTCCATAGCGCGGACCGGAAAACCACTGTACTGCATCTCTGTTCAGGCCGCACCGATATGCAAGCGCAAAAGATTGCGTCCTAACAAAAACAAATCTCCGTTGCGCAGCGGTGTCTCGCCCTTGACGCGCAAGAAGGTGCCGTTGGAACTTCCCAAGTCTTTCAGGAACGTACGGCCGTTGCGATCGGAGATGACCGAATGCGAGCCCGAAACGAACCCATCTTTGGGAAATAGGATATCCCCGCGTTCACGGCCCAAAAATACATCTGGATTGGAAAGCAGATAAGCATTCGCTACTTGCCGAGACAGGCCCATTTGGCACAAACGGCCCCAAACGCCGCGCGGGATGGTCCAGCCGACGGTTTCGTTGTCGCCTTTACTGTTCTTCTCAGGTTCCAAACGATCGATGCGTTCGAAACGCAGCACTTCTTGCCCCACGCGCAGCAGGTCGCCGTGTTGAATTTCAACGGGTGTCGTGATGCGCAAATACGTGCCGTTGGCAAAATCATGCGGCTTGAGCACAAAGCGGTTGGCTTCGGCTTCCAACACACAGTGCGTACCGGCTAAAAAGCCGTCATCGGGAAAGCGCAATTCACAGCCCTGACCGCTGCCGATGCGATTTTGGCCGGCATCCAGTGGAAATTGAAGCGATTCTGCGCCATTGTCATCGATCAGTGCGATAAAGCCCAAGCGTTCGGCGCGCGGCACAGGAGCGGCCTGCGGCAAGGGGGCAGTCGTGCCTTGGTTTGAGTTGGCAGCGCCGCAGCCGCCGCAAAACGCGTGGCCAAACGGAATCGCAGCGCCGCAATGGATGCAGTGCGGGCTCGCCTGCGCCGTGCCGCTCGGTCGCAGTGGCGGTGCGGCAGAAATGGCCGGGTGGCCCGCCCGCGACGGCGCCAGCGCCGGAGACTGCGATGCATTTTGCGGAGCTGGCGCGCCGGGATTGGGCCGCGAACTCGGTGTCTCTGGTCGCGGTACCGCTGCCATTTGCGGCGGCGATCGCCCAGCACTTTGATTGCCGGTGGGCCTAGGCACGCGGCGAATGGTGCCCGATTCCAGATCGCCCGCTGTGCGCGCCACAGGCGCGTGCCCGTCCGAGGACGCAGGACCACGCGGATCGACGACCGCTTCCATCGCCACCGTCGCGGCCGAATCGTTGCGCGCATCGTCGATGAACGTCGCACTTGCGACACTGGGCGGGCGCGGCAAAGGCGCGTTGCGCGATGAGGTTACTGGTCGCGGTGGCAACTCAATGACGCTCGCGGCGTGTGGCGGTGGAGGCGGCGGCGGCACGCGGCCGGTCGCTCGTCCGACGCCCTTGGCCAAAGGCGCTGCCATCAGCGGCACGGTCGGCGGCAAATTAGACGGCGAATAATTGTCAAACCCTGCGCCGGGCGGCGGTGGAATCGGCGGCATTCCGGCTGGCGTCATGCTGCTGACGCCTACCGAACGCAGTTGCGGCAGCGGGCTATGGCCGGCAGGCGGCGGCGGGCTGCGAACGGGAACTGCCCCAGACCATTGCGGCAATGCTTCAACAGGCGCCGCACCCGAAGGGGGCCCGCCCATTGGACCGCCTGCACCGGGGGGCATCGGCGGCGGCACACGCGGGCCCTTGCCTGTCAGCGGCACCGACTGCGTTGCAGCTTTTGCCACCGGCGCAGGCGGCGATGCGCCCGGCGGTGCAACGGCCACGCTCGGAGCGCGCCCAGGCGCTACGGCCAGTGCGGCACCGCAGCCGAGGCAGAACCGATATTTCCCTTCATTTTCACGGCCACAACGCGGACAAGTCATAGTTGCACAAAGCCTCCAGTGACTGTCGTACCGCCTCACGCGGCAACGGTCAAGCCCGAATCTTCGCCGCCTTGTCGCGCCAACACTTTCTCATCGCTTTGAGCGCCGTTTGGGCCCGGCGCGGCGACGCCCAGCTCTGACACTTTTCTGCGTCCGCTGGCTAGAATCTAGCACGCGCTTGCGCTACAACAGGCCCGCAGCGCTTTGTGCGGCTGCCCGCCTCGCCATTTTTGTTCCGCAACGATCTGTGTAAGTACGCTTGATTTGGAGGAATTGCCCACATGGCCATCACGTTGCGCACGTTTATCGTGCTGGACAATTTGCAGCCGCAATTGGCATCTTTTATCGGCAAGACCGCGCGTGGCTTTTTGCCGTTGCCCGGCATGGCGAGCTTATTTGTCGAGATCGCGCCCGGCATCGCCATCAACCGCGTCACCGATATTGCGTTAAAAGCGACCACCGTTGCGCCCGCGATTCAGGTTGTAGAACGCGCGTTTGGTTTGCTCGAAGTCCACGATACCGACCAAGGCGCGGTGCGCAGCGCGGGCCGAGCGATTCTGGAAGATCTGGGTGTGCAGGAGAGCCAGCGCCTCAAGCCGCGCATTGCCACCAACCAAATTATCCGCGCGATCGAGCCGTATCAGGCCCAGATCATCAACCGCGATTCGTCGGGCATGATGATTCTGCCAGGCGACAGTTTGTTCATTCTCGAAACAGAACCGGCTGGTTATGCGGCGTACGCCGCCAATGAAGCTGAAAAAGCTGCTAATGTAAAATTGATCGAAGTGCGGCCATTTGGCGCATTTGGTCGGTTGTGGATGGCCGGATCAGAGAGCGACATCGATTCTGCGGCGCAAGCTGCGATCGCTGCGCTGGAAAAAGTCGATGGGATTGCTGGCAAGTAACAGTTTTTGCCAACTCGTGGTGTTTTGAACCTGTAATTTTTTTTGAATGGCCCAAGGGCCAAAATGACAAGAGGAGCAAGCGATGTCTGACGCACTGGGAATGATTGAAACCCGTGGATTTGTTGGCCTTGTTGAAGCAGCGGATGCCATGGTTAAAGCGGCCAAAGTAGAACTGGTCGGCTATGAAAAAATTGGCGGCGGCTACGTCACCGTGATCGTGCGCGGCGACGTTGCGGCGGTCAAAGCGGCGGTGGAAGCTGGCGCGCGTCAGGCCGAACGCGTGGGCGAATTGGTGTCGACGCACGTCATTCCGCGGCCGCACGTCAATGTGGATGCGGTGTTGCCGCTGGGCCGAGCAAAAGCGGACGCCAAAGGCTAAGTTTTTGGCGCGATCGAACTTTGTTTGATCGGCTTTTGCGTTTTCGCGCCGCGACCTTTTTGCGTTTTTGCACGCCTGCGCGCGATCAAACCCGATCGCGCGCGCGCTGCGGCGCAACGAGGAAGTCGCGGCGCCGCTGAAGGAGGGCTAGATGCTGCTCGGCAAAATTGTCGGTACGGTTGTTGCGACCAAAAAAGAGCGGGAGCTTGAAGGCTTGCGCTTCCTTTTGGTGCGCGAGCTTGACACCGCCTACGCGGCGACGGGCAAAGTGATCGTGGCCATTGATGCGGTTGGCGCGGGCGACGGTGAAGTTGTCCTGTTCGCTGCCGGTTCCAGTGCGCGTTTGACATCGGTGACCAAAGATCGCCCTGTTGATCACGTGATTATGGCGATCGTCGATACGGTGACGGTCGATGGCGACAACGTCTACGACAAGTCCCTGTAATCTGTGCCAACGCCTGCAAGCGCAAAGCTTGGCGGAGATCCCTGACATGATGGATGAAAGCCGCATTAACGCCATTGTCGCTGAAGTCGTCAAACGCCTGCAATCGTCAGGCGGCGACGGGCCGACGATTCACGTGCCGAAAAATTTCGTAGGTAAAAACGGGCTGTTCGATGACATAGACAGCGCCGTCGCCGCGGCGAATCAGGCGTATGTGCAACTGCACCAGACGCCCGTGCACGTGCGCGCGCGGGCCATTGAAAACATGCGCCAAGTGACGCTGCAAAATCTGGAAGAGATGTCGCGTCGCGCCGTGGATGAAACTGGCCTTGGGCGCGTTGCCGATAAAATTGAGAAAAATCGCCTAGTTGCCATGAAAACGCCGGGGATGGAAATTCTGCAACCCAGTGCCTATACGGGCGATGCGGGATTGTGTCTGGACGAGTATGCCGCGCTCGGCGTCATCGGCTCGATCACGCCGACGACCAATGCGACTGAGACGATTTTGAACAACGGCATTTCCATGATCGCCGGCGGCAACACCGTGGTGTTCAACGTACATCCGTCGGCAAAACGCACGCTTGCGTGGTATACGCAGATGCTGAATAAGGCTTGCGTCGCCGCCGGGGCGCCAGACAATTTGATGACGCTGATCGCCGATCCGACCATTGAAAGCGCGCAGGCGCTGATGAAACACAAGGGGATTCGCTTGATCGCGGTCACAGGCGGCGGGCCGGTGGTCAAAGCTGCGCTCAATTCAGGCAAACGCGCGGTCTGCGCGGGTCCGGGCAATCCGCCGGCTGTCGTCGATGAAACCGCCAATTTGAAGCAAGCCGCGCGCAACATCATTGATGGCGCCAGTTTGGACAACAACATCATTTGCATCGTGGAAAAAGAGATCATCGCGGTGGCCTCGATCGCCGATCAGCTCAAGCGCGAAATGGTTGCGGCCGGTGCGTACGAGGTAAAAGACCGCGAACTGCAAGCCCTTGAAAAAGTGCTGATTGAAGACGGCCACGTCAACCGTAAATTTGTCGGCAAAAACGTAAGTGTGATTTTGCGTGAAATCGGCGTCACGGTTAGCGACGACGTGCGTTTGGCTTTTGCCGAGGTCGACGAAGCGCATCCGTTTGTGCAACTGGAAATGCTGTTGCCAGTGCTGGGTTTTTTCCGTGTGCCCAACTGGGAAGAAGCGATTGCCGCCGCGGTGCGCGTAGAGCATGGCTTTTTTCACACAGCGACCATGCATTCCATGGCGATCGATCGCCTGCATAAGATGGCGATTGCCTGCAACACCTCGATCTTTGTCAAGAATGCCCCATCGTTTGCCGGTCTGGGATTGCGCGGTGAAGGGTATACGGCATGGACGATCGCAGGCACGACAGGCGAAGGCTTAACCAACGCGCGGACTTGGACCAAACAGCGCCGCTGCACTTTGGCGGGATTCTTCCATATTGTCTGACGTCTCTTCCATCTTGTCCGACGTCGCGGTCGGTCCGAGCGCGACGCGGGCGGGCACGGAGACCCGCCCCTACCCAAAAAAAGGGGCAGTGGGTGAATATTCCCAAAGGATCCCTACGATTTGAGCGCCTTGGACCACGACACCCTTGCAGCCCTGGAACTGGTCAACGTCCCAGCGGGCTTGTGCGCGCTTGATGCGGTTTGCAAACAAGCACATGTGACCATTCTGTTTGCGGGTGACATCGATCCCAGTCGTTTTTTGATCGTGTTTGCAGGCGATTTGGGCGCAGTTCATGCCTCACTTGATCGCGCGATAGCGGAAAGCGGCAGCGATGTTTTGGAAAGTCTGCTGTTGCCACAGGCGCATCTGGATTTGCGCAAAGCGCTGCACGGCGAACTCCTAACGCCGCAGATGGCCCAGATCGATGAACCGGCCATGGGTATCTTGCAAACGCACACCGTGATTGCGACGCTGGCTGCGGTCGACCGCGCGCTTAAGGCCGCGGATGTACAGCTTATGCGCCTGCGCATGGCGACGGAGCTGGCTGGGCAAGGCCACGCGGTACTTGTCGGTGAGCAAGACGATTTGGAAGCCGCGTTATTGGCCGCCCAAAGCGGGGTTGCCCCTGGAATTGTCGTTCAGACTCGCAGAATTGCACGGCCAGCGCCTGAAGTTTATGCCGCGGCGGCCCAACGGGCTTTTGGCGCGCGTGCCATCCGCCCCCTTGACGGTTAAGGTGTTGGGGACAATATAGTCGGCCCGTGGTACCGGTCGTATTGTCAACTTGACCGGTCAGATGCCAAAACCAACGCGTCAGTCAGCCATCCATGTGGTGCGGAGATCGACCTTGAACGCGAAAATCGCCCCGATTGAAAAAGCCATCGCCGACATCAAAGCCGGACGCATGGTCATTTTGGTCGACGACGAAGACCGTGAAAACGAAGGCGATCTGGTCATCGCTGCCGAGAAATGCACCCCCGAAGCCGTGGCGTTTATGGCCGAACATGGCCGCGGCTTGATCTGTCTGGCGATGGACGGACCACTCATTGACGCGCTTGAGTTGCCGCCCATGGCCCCGCAAAATGAAGCGCAACTAAGCACAGCATTTACAGTTTCTATCGACGCGGTCCAAGCCGGTTCGGACGGCATCACCGCGCGCAACCGAGCACTCACGATTCAAAAAGCCATTGCTAAAGGCGCAGTTCCGCAGGATTTTGCCGTGCCGGGCCATGTGTTCCCGTTGCGCGCGCGCACGGGTGGTGTGCTTGTTCGCACCGGTCAAACCGAGGGCAGCGTCGATCTGGCGCGTTTGGCCGGGCTGATTCCCGCTGGCGTGATCTGCGAGGTCATGGAGCCCGACGGCAGCATGTCGCGCCTGCCGAGTTTGCTGGAATTGGGCCAACGTTTTGATATTCCGGTGGTGACAGTTGCCGATCTGATCGAGTACCGCTTGCAGTCTGAACCTTTGGTCGTGCGCGAGGCGACCAGCGATTTGGCCACGGATTACGGGCTATTTCGCATTTCTATCTACCGCAACACAGTGGACAACACCACCCACGCGGCCCTCGTTTTCGGCGACGTCACGGCCGATGAGCCCACGCTTGTGCGCGTGCACCGGGCCAATTTGCTTAGCGATGCATTTGGTTTTGCTTTGGCCAGTGGTCAGCGCAATTTGGCCCAAGCTATGCAGACGATTGCTGCAGCTGGGCGCGGCGTGCTGATCTATTTGGACACTGATCGCGATGCAAACCAGCTTGCTGCGGCCCTTGCCGGCTATGTCGCGCGCGGACAGGGGCGAATCTGGCCGCAAAACGATCGCATAACTGCGCCGATGCATTTTCAGGAATTTGGTACCGGCGCGCAGATTTTGCGCGACCTCGGCTTGCGGCGTTTGCGCGTCATGACCAACCAGCCGTTGCGGCTGCGCGGCGTGTCGGGCTATGGTCTAGAAATTGTGGAATGGATTCCAGTGGATGGCCGATTGGAACCCAATGACGCGCAGCAGTTTGGTGCGCAATGACTGGCACGGCGCAGGTTGTGATCGCGGCCGTGATCGCGATGTTGGTCGGCTGCACCGATGAATGTTTGCAATTGGCAGAAAAAACCTGCGCCCGCGTAGGGCAAAATGATCCACTTTGCGGCAAACTGCGGCGGGTCGCGGCCGACCCGCGCGGCGATGACAAGAAGGCCTGTGCAGCAGGTCTTGAATTTGTTGAGGAACTTGAGAAGCGTTGATCTGTCTCGGTCGCGCTTCTGGTGTGTCTGTGTGGGGTTTTCTTGAGTACGATGTTCGGACGCTTTGAACTGCTTGATCGCATAGGCCTGGGCGGCATGGCCGAGGTCTGGCGCGCCCGCGTTGCGGGTGTCGGCGGTTTTGAGAAGATCCAAGTCGTCAAAAAAATCCTGCCCGCTTTTGCCCAGAACAAGACGTTTATCGACATGCTTCTGGCCGAAGCGCGTCTATGCGCCGTATTGCAACACGGTAACATTGTTCAAACTTATGACAACGGCGAGATCGACGGCGTTTACTATATCGCCATGGAGTACGTGCCTGGGCCGGACTTGTTCAAGTTGCTGAGCCGCGCCACGCAAGTCGGTATGCGCATTCCGCCGGAAATTTGCCTGTTTATTGCCGCCGAAGCAGCAAAAGGCTTGAATTACGCGCACAACGCCCGCGACCATTACGGTCGGCCGTTGCACATCATTCACCGCGACGTCAGCCCGTCCAACATCATTATTTCCGACGCCGGTGAGGTCAAAGTCATGGACTTTGGCGTGGCGCGCGCGACACCCAACGGCCAAACGAGTGAAAATGCCACGCGATCCGGCGTGCTCAAGGGCAAGCTCGGCTACATGAGCCCCGAACAAGTCACGGGTCAACCTTTTGATCACCGCAGTGACATTTTTAGCCTCGGCATCATTTTGTATGAGTCGCTGACCCTCAAACGGCTATTTTTGGCCAAAACCGACCTGGAAACACTGGTCAATATCCGCGATGCGCGCATTGAGCACAAATTTCGCAAACACGATTATATCGATGAAGCGACACGGGAAATTCTGCGCAAGGCCCTGTCGCGCGACGTGAACGTGCGCTACCCGACGGCGCTGGCGATGCACGAAGACATCGTCAAAATGTTGTTTGAATCCAAAGTGCAGGTGTCCAGCAACGCGCTGGCCAACTTCATTGTCAAGCTGTTTGATCCGGCGCTGCAACCGCTTGCGCGCACGACTGCGCCCGTGGAACCGCCGCCTATTACCAAACCGCAGCGCGTTGCGCCGATGACGCCGGACGGTCCGCCGGCCGTCAGGCCGGTGGCAGACGGGACAGCGACCGCGGGCGAGCCGCAAGCCAGCCCAAGCCAAGTTACCGCAGCGCCTAATGATTCGATGCCGCTCGGACCGGTCCTGGGCCACGTCCCTGCGCCCGCTGGTGCCGTTCAGCTTTTGGCCGCCCAAGCGGCTGAGGGTGTTGCGCGGCCAGCCGAAATCTCACAAAGCCATGACATTTCGACGCACTCTGTGCGTTTGGTCCCACCACCAGCCGTGGAGGGCGCTGCAGAGCCGGCGGCCACCAACTCGCTGTCTTTTTCGCCCGATGACATGCGCAAGATCCGCGACAAAATCGCCGAAAAACGCGCCGAACTGGCGCCAGAACTGGCGCCATCTGCCGCTGCCATTCCTGCATCTTCGACGCCGCGGCCGCTGCATCTTTTGCGGGAGGCGCCGGGGCCGGTGCCGCAGCTCGATCCCGTCAGCGTGTCATCGCCGCATCTGGTGGCGCCGCCGCCGATGGTCGATCGCGGCCAAAGCCTGCGCGGGCCGACCCAACGTATGGAAGCCGTTGCCCGCGACGCCCATACAGATCCTGAACTTGTTTCGCTGGCCCCTAAGGTTGACGCCGCGCGCCCCCCCCTAGATCAGCCGCGGCCGGCCCCCGACCAGCCGCGCACGCCGCCCGAACAGATGCGCGCGACCGTGGCGCAGATGCGCCGCCCAGGGGCGGCCGCTGGCGGTGACTTTGAACTGGCCGGCAGACGCGGCGCCGCAGGGGCACCGGCCGCTGGCGGCGCGACAGCTGCCCAAGGACCGGCAGACACGGCGACCGCGTCCGCGGCCGCGCGGGAAACGCCGCCGCAGACCCATGCCGCGCAAGATCGCTCAAACTACCAAGATTTTGATCAAAATGTGCAGCGCGAGTCGAGCAGCACCACCATCGGCTCGGCGCTCAAAGCGCCGTCGAGCGCGGTGTATCGGCTGCGCACGGCGGACGGTCAAGAATTTGGTCCGCTCGCCAAGGGCAACCTAGCGGCCATGCTGCGCGCGCGAACGGCTCTGCCCGATGACATGGTCAGCGTCGATGACGGGCCTTTTCAGGCGATCCGCACCGTTCTCTCCTTGCGTTTGATCGTGGAAACCGAATGTGCCGACGCGCCCAAAGCACAATTTGAAGGGACGTTGACGCAATGGCTTTTCGTGCAAGTCGTGTTCCGCATGTTCGCCGATCGCAAAACCGGTTGCTTGGAACTGCGCCGCGGCGATGCCGTTAAAACGCTGTATTTTCGCCGCGGCCGCGTGCAGTACATCGCGAGCAACCAGCAGAGTGAATTGTTGGGCCCGTTCATGGTTGCCAACGGCTTTATCAGCCAAGCCGATGTCGACATGGCGGTCGGCAAAGCGAAATCGACGGGCGGCAAGCTGGGTGATCTGCTCATCGGCCTCAATCTGATCAAACCTTTTCAATTGTATCAAGTGCTGGAACGGCAGTTGCGCGCCAAATTTATCGACGCTTTTGGCTGGGATACCGGTACTTACGCCTATTTCGATGCGATTGTGCCGCCCGATGATATCGTGCCTTTGGACGTCGATCCGATCTCAGTGCTGGCCGAAGGTGTGCGCGAACGCGTGCCGTTGTCGGTGCTTGAGCCGCAATTTGCCGACAAACTGGACAAGCCGCTTTACCGGTCGGCCAATCCGGTGATCAGCGTAGGGGCGCTTCGCTTTCAAGCGCGTGAATCTAAAGCGCTCAGTCAACTTCTCGCTTCGCCGACGCCGCGCGCCGCTTTTGAGGAATCGTACAGCAACCGCCAGCACCGCTTGGCGCTTTTGCACGTGCTGTTCATCTTGCTGCAAACGGATCTTCTGACTTTCGACAAGTCACGGGCTTAGATGCCGCTGCCGCTCGTCATCGGCCACCGCGGTGCACGGCGGTTGGCTGTTGAAAATTCACTACAATCCCTGCATATCGCCTTGGCGGAAGGGGCCGATGGCGTCGAATGCGACGTCCAACTGAGCCAAGATGGCGAATTGCTTATCTTTCACGACGACGATCTGCGGCGCTTGTGCTTTCGACCCGAGCGGATCTCCCAACTGACTTGGAAGGAAATTCGCGGCTTGCTGGCGGCGGATGCTGACCTGAAACCGCAGCCGATCGCCCACCTGGACCAAGTGCTGGAGCTGGCGACGGCCGGCAATAAGACTTGGAATTTTGAGCTCAAAGTCGATCGGACCGGGCAGGGCAACGGTTTGTTGTTGGCGGAAACCTTTGAACGGAAGACTGCGAATTTACAACGCCAAAATTGGCTGGTGTCGTCGTTTGACAAAGAGCCGTTGCAGCGCCTCACCCAACACCGCGCGCAACTGCGCTTGGCTGCGCTGATTGATAACGCGCAACCGTGTCCGTGGTGGCCGCTGCTGGGCCAAACCGCCGCGGAACTCGCCCTGCAGCCCGCGCGGCGCGAGCAGCAAGCCGCTGCATTGCAACTGGATGCCTCATTGCCGCCGGTGGACGTTCCCTTGTACGCCTGCAACCCGTATCATGCGCACGTTACGCCCGCCCGCGCGGCGCTCTGGCAGGCGCGCAAGTGGCAAATCTGGCCGTGGACCGTCAATGATCCGCGGCGTTGGGAATATTTGGTGCAGCAGCCGATTGAGGCCATCATCACCGATGAGCCGCTGGGCTTGTTAAAATTTCTGAGCGCAAATCGTCTGCGCTGAATCGACCTTGGGAGTGTTTGTCTATGAAATTGTTCTGTCCCACCTGCGACGCGGTCGTCGAATCGGCCGATGGCGCGCAAGGCCGCTGTCCGCAATGCCACAAAAAGCTACAGACCGGATCCGACTGGTTCGCGCTGCTGCCGAGCATTCCTGCCGCTAAAGCGGCGGGCGGCAATCGGCTCCTGCTCGTCGCTGCCGCGGTGGTGGTTCTTGCCGCAGCGGCCGGTGGCTATTGGGCGATGCAAAATCGCCTGCCGCCAAAGGCGGTTGCCGCCGCCGCCGTCGCGGTTGCTGGCGATATCGCGGGCAAAATGGCCAGCGTTGGCCTCAAGGGCGACGCCGCGATCGCACCGGGGACAGTCAGCGATTCACTGCGCAAGGTCGCGCAGGGACAAGCAGATCTCGCTGCGTTCCTCAAGGCGCAATTGGGGCCGAACAAGCTGCAACTGCTGTCGCCGGTCGTGCGTCGCAAACACAAAGTGGAAAATGCCGCAACGCTGCTGGAACAAATTCAAAGTGGCAAGGCCAACCCCATCCACAGCATTGAAGCCGCCTTCTTGACCCAAGCGTTGGCCGAAGCCCGCGGACTCAAACCAGAACTGGTGATTGAGACCGCCGGCCTGCAAACGCCGTTGCTGCTGAGTCGCACGCGGCTGGGCGTGCGTGTAGATAGCAAAATCATTGAGCCTTTGGCTGAAACGCCAATGCTCAAGCCGCAGCCGATCGCGCAAAATGAAGCCGTGGCGGCTTGGCTGATTCTGCGCGCCCACGCCAGCCGCGTGGCCGGTAACTTTGCGGATGTCTACTTGAATTTGGAAGCAGCTGACAAGATTTTTCCCGGATCGCCAGCCATCCAGTTTGCCCGCGGTGTGGCGCAAATGGATCAAGGTTTGCTTGACAAAGGGTCGCCTACCTGTGAAGCCGCGCTGGCCAAAACCGACGACGCATTGGCGCATTTGTTCATGGCTGAAATCGCCCAAGCGATGGAGCAACCGGTTCAAGCGCTGCAACATACGGAAATGGCGATTAAATCGCATCCGGAGTTGGCGGAAGCTTATTCGACCAAAGCGATGTTGGTGGCGTCGCGCTATACGACAGTGCCCGATGCGCAAAAGGCGCAAACATTGACCGATGCTAAAGCTATGTTTGATAAAGCCATTTCTCTAGATCCGCAGATCAAGGGCGCGCGGGCGGGGTTGGCGCAGTTGGCGTTGATGCAAAAAGACATGGTGGGCGCGGAGGCGCAACTGCGCGAAGCTGTAGTGAAATTCAAGGATTACGATTGCGCAATGCTGCTGGCGGAATTGTTGCAGAGTCAGCAAAAAGCCGTCGATGCGGTGACTTTGCTGGAAAGTCTGCCGCTGCCACCGGACGATGAGCGCGCGGTTGTGGCGCTGGCCAAGGCGTATAT
>CAMDBH010000062.1 GCA_945889325.1 Klebsiella pneumoniae | reverse complement strand
GTCACGACCAAATCGAAGCGGGCGCTAAATGCGCGGATGACTTCGGCGATCCGCTCCACGACGTCGGGCAACACGGCGACTTCCAGCACGCGAATGCCTGCGGCGCTGAACTTCGCAAGAATAGTCGGGGTATTGGCATCGTGCACTTTGGCCGACAGCACTTCGTTGCCGATGATGACCACGCCAGCGGTGAGGCGAGCGCCTTGCGGTGATGCTGCGCGCGATGGCAAATGGGGCTGGTCTGGCGTGGCTGCGTTCACATGCGCCCCGGCAGAAGAGAGCGGGCCTCGACAATACTTCCCTTGCCTAACAGGGTGTTGGCGTTACCCGCGAAGCCGAGCACCCACGCCCCGTCGCTGCGGCGCATGCCGTACGGTTCTAGGCCAAGCTTGCGCAACCAAGCGAAATTGTACGGACTCGCCCAGCGAACTGCCTCTTCATGGCTCTGCCACGGGCTGCCCTCGCGGCGGCCGCAGTGCGGGCAAAAATCTATCGGGTCGTCGGCCAGAACAAAGTAATTGTTCATGCAACCGTAGCAGGTAACATCTTGAAGTTTGACCGGAACACCTTTTCGGTCGACATAGGTGCGGTTCTCGTAACTAATTTCAACCGTGCGGGTTTGTCCCAACGCAATGGTTTCAATGCCGCGCAATATCGCCATCATCGTTCCCCGCCGCGCCATTGCAGCGCGGTTCGCGCACAGTGTAGCGATGCAAATCTTTTTCGGCAAAGGCCAGCGCCCGCGCGAAAAAAACTTTGAATATTAGGGTTTTGGACAATCCACGGTCAGCGGCGCAACGGAGCCGAACTGCGGCCAGCCGTCGATTTTGCAGTCGCCGTCCAAATCGACCATGCGTTCGCGGGTGTCTGATACGCACAACGGATCTTTGCTTGCCGCCGGCCAAGTGGTGACGCCACACCCTGCATGCAGTTGATTTGACTTGTCTTTGTTGGTGGTTTCGTCTTTGAATTCGTCAAGGCGCGTGATCAAATGATCGCCGTTGACATCGATGAGTTCCAAAAGTCGGCTATTGCCCGGAAATTCTTCGGATCCCGTCCAGCCCTGCTTGGGTTTGCCGAACGTAAATTTGTAGCCGATGCGCGCGCCAGTCGCGGTTGAATCCGCGGCGCTTGTCGCCCAGTACGGTAAATCTAAAGCGATTGTCCAGATGCCGTCTCCCGCCGTTGCATCGCCGTTGCTGCCGTCGTCGTACATTTCGACCAAATTGGGCACAAAGTTGCCCATTTTCGCGTTTGCAGCGTCAACTTCACTCTGCATCAAGCAGGAGTCGCGCGTATTTCCTTGGCAAATCTTTGTATCTTTGTGGATTTGGCCGGTCAAAAACACCTTTGAAGTGGCCAACTCATCGGCCCATTGGAAGCTATCGATGGCTTCGCAGTTGCCGTCCTTCGCGCCCTTGACCAAGCGTGCTTCGATCACGACGCGGATGAGGTTGACCTCGTAGCAGGCGTTGGAACTCAATAAAAAACTGGCGATCGCGGCGGTAAGCGCGGTGTCAAAAGCCCCCGTCGTGGCGTCGAATTGGCCATCGCCGTCGTAGTCGACCGCATTTTGCGCCAAAAATCCGCCGCGCAATAGCGATCCTTTACTTGACAAATCAAATGGCAATGTAATGTCTTTACTTGTATTTGTGTCAGCCAATATTGTGATACGCTCGACCATTTGGCCAAATTTCACCAACGCAGGTTGGCCAGCAAACACCGCTTTGGACAGCGTTTGCAAAGACTCAATCATCGCTTGTTGCGCAAAACTATTGAGTGATCTATTTTCCTGGCGCAATTTGGCGACCAGCAGCAACGTCATGGCCGTGGAGCCTGCATCCAGACGCGGCATTCCCGGCGTCAAATCCGCTAAATCAAAGGTTTTAACGGGATTGTACACCGAAGACTGCGCCGGCAAATACGGCACCAAAGCGAACCATTGCCGTCTGCCTTGATGCGCGTGCAGCAGCGCATTGGTTAACGTTGTCGTCGGCTCGAGTGTGATCGCAAATTTGCCCTCTGCGTCGGCGATCGCTTCACCGATGCCGATCGGCTTGCCCTCGCCCGTGAGCAGGCCGACTTGCGCACCGGCCCCGAGCGCAACGGTGCCAGTCACGATCTGGGGTTGGGGATCCGGCGGCTGAATGTGATCTTGCCGTGAAAATTCAGTGAGCGTCAGGCCATCGAGGCCGCAGGCCTGCCCAAGCAGCACAACGGCGACCGTCAGCGCGAGGCGTTGAAAAAAAAGCGATTTCAAGGACAGCCCAGACATTTTTCGCTCACCAGTACGCAGCACGCGCGTGCGACCGCTTTGCAGGGTAAGCCAAAGCGCGCCGCAAGTCAGCAACAGCAAAGTCGTCCGGCGCAAAAAGCTTGACAACTCCTTGGCAAGGTTTAGCCTTTTGCCCATGCGGCGGGCCCTGTTTACAGCAATGATTCCCCTTGTGGCGCTTTCGTCGGCGGCGCATGCCAAGAAACCGACGTCCGTTGGCGGATCTCCGCCGGCAGGGCCCGTCGAGCCCGTTGCGCCCACGCAGATGGACAAGGTTTTTCCTCAAGTCGTGCACCTGCAATATGTGCGCAAACTTGTGTTGGATCCAGGACATGGCGGCGATAACCTGGGTACGCTCGGGGTGCTCGGTATCCGTGAAAAGGCGCTGACGCTGGAGATTTCTAAGCGCGCCGCAGCGTACATTCGCGCACATAGCGATGTGGAAGTGGCGCTCACGCGCGACGCCGACCTGCCGCTGGCGCTGCGCGATCGCCCGAGAATTGCCAATGAACTCAAAGGCGATGCGCTTATCAGTGTCCACGCCAATTTCCACGAAGCCGGCGAAGCGCAAGGCATGGAGGTGTTTTTTCTGGCAGCCGACAGCAGTGTGGAGGCGACAAAGCAGCTTATCGAGCGCGAAGAAGGCATTCGCGCCGACGATGCGACGGCGGCTTTGCCGTGGTCAGTCGGGGCAATTGTCAGCGATCTCAATGTTCAAGCTGCGCACCGGCGATCTGAGGCGTTTGCATCCGGGCTGGCGACGGGCCTGAAGAAGACGCGGCCTAAAGCGCGTTTCCGCGGCGTGCGACAGGCCCCGTTTGGGGTGCTGAAGGAGGCGAAAATGCCGGCTTTGGTATTCGAAGTCGGCTACTTAAGTCATCCGGTGGAAGCCCGAACGTTGCTGGAGCCGGCGGTGCAAGTCCAATTCGCCCAAGCGATGCTGCTGGCGATCATCAAGCTGGACAAGCAACTTGCCGCGGAACAGGCGCACGGCAAACTGAAGCATAAATAGCTAAATTTCTAAGTGAAAATGCTCCAGCGCTTGCGCGATGATTGCGTTGGCGAGTTGCGCGGTCGCATCAGCGCCGGCCCCCGCATCCAACCGCGCCGCGATCGCGCCCGATGGCTCGATGAGCAAGCCTCGGCGCCAACCTTGGCGATAATCATTGATATCATTTGCAAATATAAGGTCCGCTCGGCTGCGCACAGCGAGCAATTTCGCCGCCGCGGTCAACTCGCTTTCCGCGGCCCCAGCGAGCAATTTGAAACCCAATAAATGACATTCTGGGGCATTTTGCTTGACACAATCTATGGTTTTTGCAGTTGGCGCCATGCGCACCACAAGTTCGCTGTCGGCATGCCCGTCGGTGCGCGAGGGCAGCTTACCGTCGACCGCATTTGGCGAGAAGTCGGCAACTGCCATCGCACAAATCACTAATGCTGGTTGGATACTGCGACACAAAGCAGCAAGTGTTGCATGCGCTTCTGCCGCCGTTTGAATCGGGTGCAGATTCAGGTTGCCGCGGGTCAGGTCGCGCTGCAAGTCCTGCGCGAGCGTTGAAAAATCCTTTGCCGCCTTGGCCAGTTCTTCCGGCGTCATTTTCAGCACATTCAGCTGGATTTGCGCCGTCGCAGGCAACGCGGAGCCTGGCCCATGGATGAAGTGTACGGTAAATCCGTGCCTTAATAGGCAATTGGCGATCGCGGCCGGCAACGCTCCACTTGCAACGTTGCTGACCTGGCGCACCGCGTCGATCGGTTCGCGCGTGCCGCCTGCCGTTACGATGGCGCGCAAAACCGTCATCTGCTAATTTCCAAGGGAGAACCAGACGATCGCGCCCAGAACAATGCGGTAGATGCCAAAAGGCGCCAAGCCAAAGCGGCTCAAAATACGCAAGAATCCGGCGATCGAAGCCCAGCCGACTAAGAATGACGCGATCAGACCGACAGTGATGGCAACTGGCCCGATGCCGTCGATCAAGATGCGCCAGTCTTTGAGCAGCGAATAGGCCGTCGCTGCCCCAAGTACTGGAACTGCCAACAAAAAGGAGAAGTCGGCAGCGGCTTTGCGCTCAAATCCGCACGCAAGCCCGCCCAAAATCGTGGCCATCGAGCGGGATGTGCCTGGAATCAATGCAAAACACTGAGTAATGCCGACGATCACCGCCGACTTGGTGTCAATTTGTTCCAGCGACTTCTGATTATCGCGGCGGGCAAAATGGCGATCCAGCGCGATCATGACGATGCCGCCAACGACCAATGCAACCGCCACGGGCTGTGGATAGAAGAGTACGGCTTTGATTTTCTTGCTGAAAAAAAACCCAAGCGCCATCACGGGCACAAAGGCGATCGCCACACCCAGAAGCAACTGGCGCCCGCGCGCTTGGGCCATCGGTTCAGCCGACGTCGCCTGGGCGATGCGAGCGATCAGAAGCGGCGCGTAATACAGCACACACGCAAGCCAAGCCCCTGCTTGTATGACGATTTCAAAGGCATCTAGCGCTGCCTTGTCGACGCCTTGCTCGGCCAAGCCCAAGGAATGCCCGACCAAAATCAAATGCCCCGTCGAGGAAACTGGAATAAATTCAGTCAGTCCCTCAACGATCCCCAAAATTAGCGCGTGAGTCAATTGCATGTGAAATGTGTAAGGCCAATGCGGCGTCTTGGCAACTTTCTTGTTAGTTTGCACCAGCCGCCTATGCTCATGACGCGGCTGCCCGCGAAATTGGAAAAGATGTCCGAGGATCTATCGCTGCGAATTCGCACAGTCACGTTGCTTTTGGCGGCGAGCAGCTTGCTGTCGCGCATTTTGGGCTATGGCCGCGACTGGTTGATCACGACCAATTTTGGCGCAAATGGCCAGACCGACGTCTATCAGGCGTCGTTCACATTGCCGGATATGCTGAATTATCTACTTGCGGGTGGCGCCTTGACCGTCTCGCTGCTGCCGCGCATGTCGGCGTTGTACGCCGCCGAAAAAGAAGGCGTTGACCGCGACGTCTCCGGCCTTTCTGCAGGTGACCGCGCATTTTCTATTGTGTTTACGGCCATGACGACCGTCACTCTGCTACTCGTCGTGATCGCCGAATTTTGCGCGGAGCCCATTATAGCTGCTTGGTTTCCGGGGTTTAGTCCGCAGATGGTATCCGATACTGCGCATTTGACGCGGATCGTTCTGCCTGCACAACTATTTTTCCTCGCCGGCGGTCTGGTCCAAGCGACGTTGCTCGCGCGGCAATCTTTTGCGGCGATGGCGCTAACCCCTCTTTTCTACAACGGCGGCATCATTGTCGGCGGCCTTGTCGGCAGCCATTTGGGGGACATCGAAGGTTTTTCGTGGGGCGCGCTTGGCGGCGGGTTGGTCGGCGGCCTGGTGATCCCAGCGTGGTCCGCGCGCGGCAAATTGCACTTTCGCGTGATTTGGCGACCGTTTGACCCAGAAATCCGCAACTTCCTCTGGACCGCGCTGCCGCTGATGATCGGTGTCAGCCTGACGACCGTCGACGAATGGCTAGGTAAGCGATATGGTTCGCAATTGCTCGCAGGATCGATCACATGGTTGATGACCGCGCGCCGCATCATGCTCGTGCCGATCGGCCTGTTGGGGCAGGCGGCTGGGCAGGCGACGGGCAGTTTTATCGCAAAACTTCACGCCGAAGGTCAGCGCGAACAATTGGCTGAAGTTCTGGCGAGTTCCGCGGCGGCTGTGGTCGGCCTGTCGCTTGTTTTCTCCGCGTTCCTGTGCGCCATGGCCGAACCGACCGTGACTTTGCTATTTCAACACGGCAAGTTCGGCGTGAGCGATTCGATTCAGACCGCACGGGCCTTGGTGCCGTTGAGCGTGGGCATCGCTGCTTGGGGCGCACAAGCTGTTGTGGCGCGGGCATTTTACGGCACCGGTGACACGTGGCGCCCGATGATCGCTACCACTGTGGTGACAATCGGCATGTTGCCGGTGTACGCCGAAGGCGCGGCGCGGCTGGGCAACGTCGGCCTCGCGTTGGCTGGCAGCTTTGGCATGACAATTCAGGTAGTTGTGCTGCTGATCTTGGCGCGCCAGCGCCTGGGTTTTGCCGCGCTCGCGTTTCTCCGCCAGATTGGCAAGGCCGCCGGCGTCGCATTTGCTGCTGCGATGGCGATCGTGGCCGTGGACAGTGCTTGTTTTCCAGCGCTTCCAAGCATGTACGCCACCAGCGGGTGGGCGGCGGCGCGCTTGGTCGTGGCGGGCGCCACTTGGGCTTGTGTTGTGATCCCAATGGGCGCGGCGGTGGGAATGCCGGGAATCCCGTCGGTGTTTCTTCGCGTGTTGAGTCGATTCAAATTGGCCAACGCAGAGCAACAACCCACTTGACAGCCAAAAAAACAGCTTGCCTTCGTTCGCAGAAGGCTGTAGCTTGGCAGCAGGGGCCCGTGAGGCACCCCAAAGCGCTGGCGGCCGAAGCACTAAAAATCAAACAATAATAGCGGTTTGCAAGCGGGTTCGCGCTTACCTTCAACCGCAGTTTTTCGGAGGTTCTCCATGTCTACCAACAGCCGAATTTTTCTGCGATTGAGCGGCGCCATCGCTTCTGTTGTGCCGCTTCTGGCGCTGCAGGCTTGCGACGACAACACCAATGCCTGCAAACAGTCCGGATCTGTTACGGTTTGCGGCGAATTCGGCGACCCGATCTACGTCGCCGATCTGAGCAGCGTTTCTCCTACGAATTCAACGGCCGCCTCTGCGTCGCTGGCTGCTCAGGTGCAATGGCCGCCGGTTGCGATTGAAAATGGCCGCATTGTGCTGGCTGCGGGCAAGCTGCTTTTGCAGGTAAGTGCCCAAGGCGAAGTGTCAAAGCTCGTAGATGTGCAAAAGAACGTGGCGTCGCCGTCGACCGACGCGGCCGGCCATCTGTATCTCGTCGCTGCCAGCGGCACCGGCACCATGGTCGCGGCATACGACGACCGCGGTTCGGGAAAATTGCGGTGGAATTCAGCAAATTTGACAGGAACGCCGGTCGGGACCCCGGCCTCGGTCGGCAGCGACCTGATCTACGCCGCCACGCGCGATGGCGTATCTAGTGCTGCGACTTTGTACACTTTGCGCCAGGACGATGGCACGGTTGTGGCCGCGCGCAACGGCGCATCGCCGGCAGCTGTTTTGCCCAATGGCACAATTCGCTACTTGCAAACGCCCATGGGGCATGACGGATTGTCCGCCAACGGCAGCGAAGGCGCGCCGCTCTTTGGCGCTCTCATAGCTGAGGACGCCAAGGGCAATATCCTATGGCAGCACGCAGAACCAAAGGGTATTGTCGACTTCGCCCCCGGCGCGGAAGGCGAAACCTACATTGTCACGGGCGGCAGCGGTGCGATCACGAGCCCACATTCCCTGCGCCGCGTCGACGTTGACGGCAGCGTCGCTTGGTCTTTTGAAGCGCCGTGTCAGGATTGCACGGTGGCGGCTGCGCCAACTGTCGATGGAGACACGGTTTACTTTCCTGTCTGGGAAAAGCGTCAGGCCCAACCGATCGACCCGCTGTACGCGATTTCAGCCAAAGACGGCAAGCAACTGTGGCAATATGATGGATTCTTCACCAAGAAGCAGGAGTTTTCGGCAGCCAAGCTGATCGTCGGCAGCGGCGACCAACCGCTCGACGTCACGCGCACCCAGCACCATCCGGCTGGACGGCCGGTCATCGCGGCTGATCGCTCTCTGTACGTCGCCACCGACGGCGCGGTCACTGCGCTCGACAACAATGGGCAAGTATTGGGCTATGCCATGTATGATGCCAAAGCGGGCGAAGTCAGCGACGGCTTCTCGGCCCACGCATCGACGTGGATCAACCCGGGCGTGCGCCCGTCACCGGTGCTCGGTCCCGACGGCACGTTGTACGTGTGGGATGGCGCTGCGGTTCATGCGTTTCGCACCAACCGCGGCGGCACCTCGGCCAAAGCTTGGATCGCGCCCTACGGCGGGCCGTCCAACAGCGGCCGCGCGCCGAATTGATGTTTGCTCGATGCAATTTGGCGTAATTCTTTGCGTTTTCGCCCTCGGCTGCGCTGCTCCGGCCGCGCAAAGAGCCGTGGCGGAGCCGGTGAAGTTCGCCGGGGTTCGCTATCCGCCTCCGTCGGGCTTGCCGGCGAGTACCCCGCAACCTCCTCCTGAATTTAGCGAGGAAGCGCCTTTTTCTCCACGTTTGGGTGGACTCGCCAGCGTGGAGCCGGATCCGACTCCTGCGCAGCTGAGGAATGCTGCGGTGCGCGACGAAGCGACTGAGCGACTTTTGCGCAGCTATTTCGCGTTGGTGGAGATCATCTATCGGGTCACCGCCATCCGGCATCCGTCGATGGCGCAAGGGGCCGATGACTACGATCCCCTGCCTTTGATGCGCCTTCACTCGCAATTATCCAATGAACTGGCGCATATGGAGAAGCATGCCGTGGGTCTGTCTTTGGTGTGGGAGGCCGTTGCCTTGCAACTCCACGTCGAAATGACTGACGATTTGAATGCAAATTCACTGGCAGGGCGCCTGCGGGTGCTGCTGCGCGCGACGAGCTGCGTGCGCGATGACGCGCGTGAACGCCGCTCGCATGCGCAAGTTTTTGAAAAGGCCTTGAATGGTCAGGCCGACGAACAGGCGATGCGCGAAGCGCTGGACCCGCAAAAGCGCTTTGCTGCGGACATGCAAATGCTCGGGCGCACGGTGGAATGCGCCAAAATGGTCGGGCGCGGGTTGGGTTTTGGCTCGTAGCGCCTTCACCGCCAAACACCCTTTGAACTCACCGCCATGTCCCGCGAGCACGCATGCCTGAACTGCCAGAAGTTGAAACAGTTCGCGCCTACCTTGCGGCGCATCTTGTCGGTTGTCGGTTGGATCAAATCGAGTTGCGGCGTTCCGACCTGCGCTACCCGATTCCAACGGGTGCGGTACATGCGCTGCAATTCATGGAAATTGTAGCTGTTCGGCGGCGCGCCAAGTACTTGCTGGTCGACCTGCGATCGTCCGGAGGCAGCGAACAGACGGCGATCGTTCACCTCGGCATGAGCGGACGCTTGTTTGTCGAGGCTGAACGGCCCGACCACTGGCAAAAACACGAACATTGGCGCTTTGATCTGATCCAAAGTAACGCCGTATTATATTTGCGCTATGTCGACGCGCGCCGCTTTGGTTCCCTGGATGTTTGGGCGACGGCCGACCTAGCGCGGCATCCGCTGCTGGCAAACCTTGGTGTCGAGCCTTTGGAAAACATGTTTAGCGGCAGCTACTTGTTCGATCGCACGCGGACAGTCCGTCAAGGGATCAAAGTCGCGATCATGGATGGCCACAGTGTCGTGGGTATCGGCAACATTTATGCCAGTGAAACGTGTTTTCGCGCGCGCGTCGATCCGCGCCGTTCGGCACAATCCTTAGATCTTACAGAATGTAACGACCTCGTTGATGCCGCCAAGGCTGTTCTGCGGGCGGCGATCGCGGCCGGCGGTTCAACGCTGCGCGACTTCATTGGCGGCGATTCCGCGCCTGGATACTTTCAGCAGCAGCTGGACGTTTACGGCCGCGATGGACAGAAATGCCAGCGGTGTTCAGGTGTTGTGCAGCGATTGCTGCTTGGCCAGCGCGCAACGTTTTACTGCGGCAACTGTCAAAAGTAGCATCGACTCAATTATTTGTTTTCGATGTGCTTTTCGTAGTGTTCGTTGGTCTGTCCGCCTTCGCCCGCGCTGGTACTATACCCTTGGTTGCCAATTTTCTTGGCGGTATCCGATGCACGCCCAGTCATTTGATCGGCCTTGTCGCGCACAGCGGCGGCGGCCGCTTTCGCTTTGTCTAGCGTCAGAATGTCGAGGGCCCACGCGGCGATGGCGACTGCGACGAGGGTGGCCAGCACCGCAAAAATCAGGTGTTTTGTCGCGCGGAATAGGAAAAAGCCGGCCACCAGCACGAGAGCCAGCATCATGAGGGAGCGCGGATTGACCGCATCCATTTGCAAATAATCCATGGTTTCAATAGCCTTTGGCCCGATGTGTGGGATCGGTCGCAGTGCAGTCCAATTGCATGCTACGCCTTAGCGCTAGCCACCGCCAATTCAACGGCGATCACGGGTTTGCCGCGGGTCTTGAGCACGGCGACGTCGCCCAATGCTTGTGCCGTCACCAGTTGGGCGAAGGAAAAACTAGCTTGCGGTATGGCGATATCCGGCACATCGACGCCAAACCGGCCAAAATCATCGGCCACGACGAACAGACCGCGCGCCATCCCGCCTTTGTGGTACTGCCCCGTCGAATGCAAATAACGCGGCCCGATCTGCACGGTGACGGCCGCGTCCGTTTTGGCCTGCAACGCTTGGCGCAACGACTCAAGCCGTTGTAAATTCTGCGTTGTTGGCTGGACATAGCATAACACCGCCAGATAATCGTCCGCCCTCAATTGGGCCAATTCTGGGGCAAGTGCGGCTGGCATTTCGACAAAACGTTCGATGCGCACGCGCCGATCGGGCTCGACCGGTGCAAGTGTACCTGACAACAGGCCATTTGTGGCCGTTTTGGCCGATGTTACGTCGGGCTCATCAAACGGATTGATGTCGAGCAACAAGCCGCACAGGGCCGTTGCCATCTCCCAGCGCACAATTTCTGTCCATAAATCATCCACTTCCGGCATGACGAACGCTTGGGTCGGCACGCCTGCTTCCTGCGCGCGTGCGACGAATTCGTCATCTGGGTGGGCAAAGGTTGTCAAGCTAACCACGCAGGCATGCTGCAGTTTGGCGCCCAGCTCCGCGCCACTGCCCAACACGCCACCCAAGACCGGCAACAAGCCGGTGGCGTGTTTGCCCGTTGATTCTGCAATCAATTGTTCGATCCAACCGCCGAATGCGCGCACATCCTTGCCCAAGGAAAGGCGCAACTGCCAGCGCCCCATATTGTGCGAGGCGGCCAAAAAAGCGCCCAACTGCGCGCCCGGATTGAGCGCTGCCGGGTCTTCGGTGCACGCGACCAGCATGTCCTCGATACGCGCTATCGCATCGTGCAGCACGACACCTGCGAGCGCTGCTGGCACGAGGCCGAACAGGCTGCCCGCCGAGAAGCGCCCACCGATGTCGGCGGGATTGAGGAAAATATCGCGAAATCCTTCTTCTTGCGCCATCGTTTGCAAGCCTGAACCCGGGTCCGTTACCGCGACAAAATCGGCGCCGCTGGGGAAGATCGCCCGCAACGTACGGTAAATGCTGATGGGTTCGACTGTGCCTCCCGACTTGGTGGCCACTATAAAGAGCGTTTTTTGCGCGCGCGACCAGGCGATGACGCTGCCGATCGCTTCGGGATGGGTCGTGTCGACAATCCGAATCGGCAGGCCGCGGCGACCTTGCAAGTGGGTGGCGACAACTTCTGGGAACAAGCTCGATCCGCCCATGCCGATGACCAAAACTTGTTTGTATCCTTGGCGTTCGACCACGCGAGCCAAAATCACCAGCCTCTCGACTTCGTCCTTCATCGCTTGGACATAAAACAGCCAGCCCAGTCGATTGCGCACCGATTTGGCTACATCTACGTTATCGCTAAATAAATTTCCATCGCGCTGCAGCAACCGCGCAATCGCGTGCTTGCGATCCAGTGTGGCGAGGTGCTCCGCGATGCGAGTATCGATAGATACAGAATGAATTTCAGCAGTTGTGTCGGTTGTGTTCATGGGTTGCCTCCGCACAAAGCATAGCCGCAATTTTATCACCTGTCTTTAGGCCCAATACCTGCCGCGCGAACCGGTTGCCGCACTGGCGTTTCTGGCATACATTGCCACCCCACGGGGGTGCACGCATGCTGGAAAGTCGCAGAAAAATAGTAGGGTATATCGGAGCTTTGGCGCTAGCTGGGGGCCTGGCTGGCTCCTGCGGGCCAAAGCGGCAAGCGGCGCAAGCGCAAGCCGAAGGCGCGCCCACCGCGTTGCACGGCGGCGACGCAAAAATCGTAAAAATTGTAAGCAGTTTGCCGCGAACCGGCAGCGCCAACGCCCAGACCACCACCATGGTCAACGGCATCAAAATGGCGCTGGAAGAAGTCAACGGCAAAGTCGGCGACTTTGTCGTGCAATACGAAGATTGGGACGACGCGAGCGCCAAAAAAGGCGATTGGGATCCTGAAGTTGAGTCGTCAAACGCCGACAAAGCGGTCAAGGACGCCGACATCATGTTTTACATCGGCACCTACAACAGCGGTGCGGCCAAGATCTCCATGCCGATCTTGAACAAGGCGTCGTTGGTTATGCTTTCACCGGCCAACACTTACACCGGATTGACCAAACCCGGCATGGGCGAGCCAAACGAGCCGGGCGTCTACCGACCTAGCGGAAAAGTCAGCTATTTCAGGGTTGTACCCGCCGACGATTTGCAAGGCCGCGCGGCAGCTGAGTGGATGAAAAAAATTGGCGCCAAAAGCGCTTACGTCTTGGATGATCGCGGCCTTTACGGCAAAGGCCTAGCGGATGTGTTCTCGGCGTCGGCGCCCGACTTCGGAATCGCCGTACTCGGCCGCGAGGGAATCGATCCAAAGGCCCAAGAATATCGTTCGCTTATGACGAAAATCAAAGCGCTCAACCCCGACTTCATCTACTACGGTGGCACGACCCAAACCAATGCCGGCCAGATCGCCAAAGACATGGTCGCAGTTGGACTTGCCGCCAAGATCATGGTGCCGGACGGCTGTTTTGAGGAGGCTTTTATTCAAGCCGCCGGGGCGGACAACGTCAACGGCCGCGCGTTTGTGACCTTTGGCGGCGTTCCGCCTGAGGAACTCAAAGGCAAGGGCGCTGAATTTGTTAAAAAATACACGCAAAAGTACAAGTCGGAACCCCAAGGGTACGCGGTCTACGGTTACGTGGCGGCCAAAGTCGCGCTTGAAACACTGGCCAAAGTCGGCAAGAAAGATCGCCAAGCATTGCGCGAAGCTACCGCGCAAGCCGGTCAAAACGACGGCGCGCTCGGCACTTGGAAATTCGACGCCAACGGCGACACCACATTGACCACCATGTCGGGCAACACGGTCGAGGCCGGAAAATTCAAATTTTCCGTGATCTTAGGGGCTGAAAATGCGCCCGGCATCGCCGCGCCCGCAGCCGCGACCCCCGCCAAATAGGCCTTGTAGCGAACATTAGGACTTCGTGCTCCAAACCATTGCGCAACAGCTTATCATCGGTTTGACCAACGGCATGGTGTTTGCCTTGATCGCCCTTGGTTACACCATGGTTTACGGGATCTTGGAGTTCATCAACTTTGCCCACGGCGACGTGTTCATGCTCGCCGCATTCTTGGCGCTGACGCTCGTGGGCCTGCTTGATCTCGAACACGCGGTGGGCTTGGGATTCGCGCTTCAACTTATCATGGTCATTGTGGTTTGCTCCGCTTTTGCCGGAACGCTCAATTTCACCATCGACCGCCTCGTGTATCGGCCATTGCGCAAGGCCCCCAAACTAGCGCCGCTGGTTTCGGCTATCGGCGTGTCTTTCATTTTGCAAAATATCGGTTTGTTTTGGGGCGGTATCGACATGGCTGTTATGGGCGGCGGTGGGCAAGCGGCGGCACCCAAGGCGTTTCCCGATATCTTGCCCAACGTAAACTTGCTCGGGCCGGACAGCCATTTGACGATTCAAGCCAAAGATCTGCTGGTCATCGGCGCCTCGCTGGTGATGATGGTCGCCTTGTATCTGACTGTAACCCATACCAAACTCGGCAAGGCGATGCGAGCGACCGCCCAGGATCCGTCGGCCGCTCGCTTGATGGGCATTGACGTCGACAAAGTCGTGGGCGCGACCTTTCTCATCGGCGGCGGTCTGGGTGGCTTTGCCGCCGTGATCTATTCGCTGTACATCAACACCGTACATTACCAAATGGGCTATCAAAACGGCCTGTACGCGTTCACCGCGGCGGTGGTCGGCGGCATCGGCAATATTCCCGGTGCCGTGTTGGGCGGTCTGTTGCTCGGTATCGTGCGGGCTTTTTCCGACCAATTCATCGGCGCTCAGTGGCAACCAGCTGTATTATTTGGTATTCTGATCATTATTTTGGTGTTTCGCCCGGCGGGCCTGCTCGGCTCCACCGCGCGCGAAAAAGTGTGACAAGGCATTGATGCAACGTTTGCGACAAATCTACCGCAAATTCGGAGGCTTCGAAGCCGTCGCCGTTGCGATCTTGTTGTTGTACCCGATGCTGCCAGTGTTGGACTGGGGCATCCAAGCAGCGACGGGCCAAGCGCCGCACATCGACCGGCAATTGGTGAACATTTTCATTTTCGGGCTGTTGGCGCTGGCACTCAATTTGCAGGTCGGTTACGCGGGGCTGTTGCAACTGGGCATTGCGGCGTTTTTTGCCATCGGTGCGATGACGACAGGCGTCATGACGGTCGAGAAGTATCCATTTCAACTGGGTTTTTGGGGCGCCGTCGCCATTGCTCCCTTTGCTGCGGGCATCGGTGGCTTTTTGCTCGGCGCGCCGACCTTGCGCTTGCGCGGCGACTACTTGGCCATTGTCACCCTCGGTTTTGGCGAAGTGATGCGCATCGTTTTGCTCAACCTTGAAAACATCACCGACGGCCCTCGCGGCCTCAATCCGATCCCAGAACCATGGTTGCCCCAAGGCTTAAAGACCATTTTGGGCGGTGAAGGCGGGCAGGGCGAATCGACCATGCGCGCGATGTACTACATCTGCTTGTTGGCGATTGTGATTTGTGTCGTTTGTTTTCGCCTGCTTGAGCGCTCGCGCGTCGGGCGCGCTTTTGTGGCCTTGCGCGAAGACGAATTGGCCGCCTCTTGCATGGGCCTCGATCCGGCGCGCATCAAACTGGCTGCTTTTGCTGGTGGTGCGGCGCTGGCTGGTTTTGCCGGCTGCCTTTACGCCACCAATTTGACCACCACCGCTGAGCCAAACACCTACGATTTCAACTACTCCATCATGGTCCTGTGTTGCCTGATCATCGGCGGCCTCGGCTCAGTGCGCGGCGCCTTGATGGGATCGGCGCTTTTGCTCGGTTTCGACAATGTACTTTCGCCGCTTTTGACGCGCTTGCTTCAAGGTGCGGCCGGTGGCGAATCCAGCCATATCATGGCGAGTTTTTCCAACTGGCGCTGGATCGTGTTCGGCACGGCGCTGGTGCTGATGATGCGTTTGCGCCCCGAGGGTCTGTGGCCCTCACGTCGGATTGCTGAGGAATTGCAAGAGGCAAAAATTCGCGACAAGGAGCTCGCATGAGCACTCCTTTGCTGCAAGTGCGCAAACTAACTTTGCGTTTTGGTGGCTTGACCGCGGTTTCCGAAGTTGATCTCACCGTGCAGCAAGGTGAAATTGCCGCGGTGATCGGGCCCAACGGCGCGGGTAAGACGAGCCTTTTCAACGCGATCACAGGGATTTACGAACCGACTGGCGGCGATGTCCTGCTCGGCGGTCGCGACCTGCAGATCCAACAGCAGCCGCGCGACGTCGTGCGTTGGATCACAACGGGTTTGTCGCTCGGGTTGCTGGCGCTGCTGGCCGCGGCAAACGTTGATTCACTTTGGGCGGCGGTGATCAAAGGCCAAGATCCGCAGACATATGAATTCAGCCAAGGATTAACGGCGCTTGGGCGTTATTTGATGGCGCAACCGCGGGTAGAAGCGCGCATAGGCAAACAATTTGTTGTGAGTCACGACGGTCAAATTCAATTTGCGATCGCCAAAACGCGCCAGGAAGCTGAGCCGATCGTGGCCCAAGTCAGGCGGAAAATTGCGGACGGCGACGCAGACCCGATCATACAGCAGGCGGCCGCGGCGGCCCAAGCGGCGCGCAGGTTTCGCGTTTTGGCCTTCCTTTTGGGCAGTGCGGTCGGCACTTCCGCGGCCTATTCGATCTGGCGGCGCACGCGGCGCACGCCGACGTCGGTGGCCCTGCAGGGCATCGCGCGCACGTTTCAAAACATCCGGCTTTTTCACAACATGACCGTGCTGGAAAATGTGCTGGTTGCCATGGACCGCCACTTGCAACACCGCGTGAAGATTACCCATCCGACGCGGCGCACCGCGCTTGTAGCGCCCGTGCTGATCGCTGCGCCGTTGCTGGGGTTGTCGCTGTTTGTCCGCGGCGAAGAACTCAACAATGTTCCAGTATTAGCGACCGGCAGCTTGGTGGCCCTGTTTGTGATTATCTTGGGTTACCTCATTTCGATGACCCGTCGCGGGGCGTTTACAGCTGCGACTCAAGTGCTTGAGGCGACGGCGCGTGCTGAAGCCATTGAATTATTGCGGTTTGTTGGCTTGGAGCAAAAGGCCGATCTGCTGTCGAGGAATTTGGCCTACGGCGAACAGCGCCGCTTGGAGATCGCGCGCGCGCTGGGCACACGGCCGCAATTGCTGTTGCTCGACGAGCCGGCGGCAGGCATGAATCCGTCCGAAAGCATGGACCTAATGACGCTGATTCGCTCGATTCGCGATCGCGGCGTGACGGTGCTGCTCATCGAACACCACATGCGAGTCGTGATGGGCATCAGCGATCGCATTACGGTGCTCGTTCACGGCAAGCGCATCGCCGAAGGCACGCCGGACGAAATTCGCAAGAACATCGCCGTGATCGAAGCGTATCTGGGCGCCGAAGAAGAAGTTTAGACGGCCGTTTCTGGCAAGGATTTTGAGAAAATGGCAGCGCTACTGCACATCGCCGACCTGCGGGCCAAGTATGGCGCCATTGAAGTGCTCAAGGGCATTGCACTTGACGTACAACCGGGTGAAATCGTTTCGCTCATCGGCGCCAACGGTGCGGGCAAGACGACCACGTTGACCTGCATCAGCGGCTTGCACCGCGCGTACGCCGGCACAATGTTGTTCGAAGGCCGCGATATCATGCAGCTACCTCCCCATGAAATCGTGCAACTGGGCCTGGTGCACAGCCCCGAAGGCCGCCGCGTATTTGCCCGCATGACAGTGGCGGAGAATCTGGAGCTGGGGGCGTATATTCGCAATGATAAAGCACAGATCGCCCTAGATTTTGAAAAAGTTTACGAACTGTTCCCGGTGCTGCGAGAGCGCCGTTCCCAAGCCGCCGGCACCCTTTCAGGGGGCGAGCAACAAATGCTGGCAGTCGGCAGAGCCATGATGACAAAGCCGAAATTGCTGTTGCTGGATGAGCCGTCGCTGGGCTTGGCGCCCCTTATCGTTGCGCGGATTTTTCAAGTCATTCAGGCGCTAAACCAGCAAGGTGTCACGGTTTTGTTGGTTGAACAAAATGCCCGCATGGCGCTCAAGATCGCGCACCGCGGCTATGTTTTGGAAACCGGCGAAACGACCATGAGCGGCACAGGCGCGGAATTGCTTGCAGATCCGCGGGTTCAGGCGGCGTATCTCGGCGAATAATTTTACGGTTTGAGCGAACTAGGCGCGCAGCTGGAAACGCCAGCGCCGGTTATCGTGTAACCGACGTTGGTCAAGGCCGGTTTGGCCACGCCTGTGTTGGAATCGAGCTTCCAAACCGACGACGACCCCATCGAGAAAGTCTTGAAAAATAAATAGAAATCGCCGCCCCACTGCGCGAAGGCCCACGCGTTGATGCCGCTGAATTGGTTCACCGGCAGCGGCCAAATTTTGGGGGTCGTGCCGTTTGCCTTGTCGATCTGGCGCACCGACGGCGGATTGGACGACGGGAAAAAGCCATATAATTCACCAAGGCCGTTGCCTGAAAGTTCCGGGCTGGCGGCACCGTTGGGCAGGGGCGCGACTGAAGTGACCTTTAAATTGGGAAAGCTGAGCGTGCCGAGTTGTGATGAGCCGAACATCGCGTATTTGCCGAGAAAAAGCGTCTCGTCATTTGAGCCCGCCACGTCTGACGAAAAGCCCATGCCGTAAGTCGTGAACCCCGCCTGATTGGACTGATAGTTCGTTTTTTGGCAACTCGCATCCAATGTGCTGACTTTGTAAAGTTTTTCACCGCCGCCGCCGAATCCGGTCTGATACAAAACCCACGCGTCGGCATTGCGGTCCACCGACATGGAAAACGGCGTGCTGCCGTCGTTGGCGCAGTTGAGTTTGCCGATCAGTTTGAACTTCAATATCTCGGGATCAAACGACAAAAAGTCATTCTGCTCGGTCACGACGTACACGATTTTGGCGCGATCGTTGCAATTGTCGAGCACGCCGCTGTCCGCGCCGCCAGTGTCTTTTTTGCCCGCATCCAGTCCGCCGACATCATCGGCTACATCATCGAAATAATTGCCCCAATCCGGGACGTCGTCGTTGCCGGCATCGACCCAGACATCGCCGACACCTTGGCCGTCGGCGGTCTCCGCGTTCTGTGCGGAACCATCTTCAGCGCCGGTGCCGCCATCTGTGAGCAGGCCTGCGTCGCCGCCGCCACCAGTCAAATCGCCATTATTACCGGTATTTGAGTCGCTTGTTGCCGCAGAACCGTCGCCTGTCGCGCCATCGCTGATGTTATCGCCGCCATCGCCGCTCGCCGCGTCACCCACGCCGCACTTGCAAGTCAGCCACGATTTACCATCAGCGGCACAGACTTGGATGCCGTTGACCTTGGGCGCGCACAGGCAGGCCTGCGTGGCGCCCGGGGCGCACGCGAAGCTGCCACCACCGCCGCCGCCGGTTGGCGGCGTGCTACACGCGGCGACGCAACAAAATAAAGCAAGTATGCAAAATTGGATGACTTTGAGCATGAGGCACGCGATGCGGTCGCAAAAGCCGCACCTTGCATACTAACGCCCCCGCTCAGCTTGGCAAGCTGCCAATATATCGGCGGCAGGGCGATCGCAAGAACGGTAACCATCTGACACTTTGAGAGATATTCTCAACTTTATCAGCCCTGGTTACCGCCAACCGGTGATCTGCGGACATTGGGGCGCACGGTTTGGAACACAATCGCTGAATTATTAAAAGTATTTTCT
>CAMDBH010000061.1 GCA_945889325.1 Klebsiella pneumoniae | reverse complement strand
CGTCGGCATTTGCGGGCTTCAACCGGCTCAAGCCACGCCACGGCCCCGTTCTCATGGGGTCGAGTGCATCGCCAAACCCTTTGCTTGCGTAGCGAAATTGCTGCTATTTGTCTACCGACTCCGGCAGGGTCAAAACCGTGGGCGGCGCACCCGCACCGCGCGGTTTGCCGCGGTCGAGGCCGGAAGCCTCCAGCGCCTTGATATGATGCGCCAAAGTTTGGTGGGGCACGCTGACTTGACGCGCTGTCTAGGTGTCGGTGACGCCAGCGAGCCGCTGTTTGCGGATAAATTCGGCGATTTCTTTAGGCGTTGCCACTTGATCCTCGCGCGACTTTGTGTCGCTTGACTACTCCCGCAACCCGCAAGCAACCCACCAGCGCCATTCCCCACCAATGCAACCCCGAATGCAACCCCAGACAGTTTTTCCGCGTTGCCAAAATCTCTAACCCCAAGTGCCGAGAGAGGAAGTCGAATCCTCATGAGCTTACGCTCAAGGGAGTTTAAGTCCCCTGCGTCTACCATTCCGCCATCCCGGCATCGTCAAACGCCGACGGCGCGATGAAGTCAGCCTCCACCGCGCCGTCGCATTTGGTCCCAAACTCGCTCTTCTAGCCGGCCCGTCTGCGCTGTGGCGCGGACGCCAGCGCTTTGTTACCCAGCTTTTCGACTAAAGCGCCGTTGTTCTAAAGCGTCTTGGTCTCCTTGTAACCGTTCATGCCCGATTTGGCATCAAGCGGCTCGCCGGTGCCGGCATCGATAATCAGCGGTGCACCGTAAACGCCGTTGGTAATTTCCAACTTGTACAACGCGCACGATGCTGCACCGCCCGCTTTGTAAAGTTTGACATAGAACCACGACGAGTCGTCGCTGCACTTGGTAAATTCATAACCATCAGGAATGCACTTGTAATCTTCCTTGTAAGCCTTGCAGAACGGGCCACCGTATTCTGGCGGCACGTCATAACCCCATTCATGGCCAAATACTGTGCCATCGGTGCTGCACGGGCATTCGCCATAACCGCTGGATTGCTTGGACGGATCGGCCGCTGTTTCACCAGGCTTCTGCACAGGGAAGCTGTCTTTGTTGGCGCCCTTGTAGTTGGTGAACCAGTTGAAGTCCGTCTGGCCGCAGCACACGGTGTTGGCGCCGTTGGGGCAAGCGCCGCGCGACACTTCAAACGCCAAACCGCCGGGATTGGCCAAGAACTGGATGCGCACGTTGTACGGATCGCACACGCTTGCACCGCTGTCGGCCAAGTCAGGGGCTTTGAACTTGAACCAGTCGATGTCGGTCGCCATCACCAACTTGCCGCTGACGATTCCCTTGGTGCCGATATCCGACAAGTTATCGGTCACTTGGTAGGCCGCCGCGCAGGTTTCATTCGGCTCATATTCATCGGTTGAGTTGCATTCGCAACCGTCGCCGTAGGCCAAGTTCAAGTCGTAGAACTGGTCATTGCACGAGCCAATGGCGCACTTGCCCAACAAACACACGGCATTGGCGTTTGGCGGCAACGGGCATTGATCTGCCGCGTTTTCGTCAATGATGCCGTTGCAGTTGTCGTCCACCGCGTTGCACTTCTCCGGCGCCGTCGGGAAAATGCCGGCGTTGGTGTCATCACAGTCGCCACCGCCCGCGGTGCAAACCTTGGGATTGCCGACCGTGATCTTGGCCGAATCGCAGTACTTGTCCGTGCAAACGCCGTTGACCGGCGTGCAGTCTTGGTTGCATTTCTCGTCGACCAAGCCGTTGCAATCGTTGTCCAAGTCGTCGCACAGCTCGGGCTTGCCAGGGGCAACCGTGGGCGCCGTGTCGTTGCAATCGGTGTTCAACGTCGACGAGTACAAGCCGCCCTTGGCGCACAAGCATTGCGAACTGTTGGTGCCCACGCCGTCCTGATCGCCGTCGTAGTACCAAGGCACGCAGCCCGTGGCACCGGCTTCGTCGACCAGCTTGTTGCAGTTGTCGTCCACGCCGTTGCAGATTTCCGCCGAGCCGGGGTTCTTGATCTTGTTGTTGTCGTCGCAGTCACCGCCGCCCTTGGGGCAAATCGGCGGCGCGCCGATCACAACCAAACCGCTGTCGCAGTACAGGTCGCCGTCTTTGTCGCAGCTTTCATCGACAACGCCATTGCAGTTGTTGTCTGAACCATCGCAAACCTCAGCCGCGCCTGGGTAAATCAATTTGTTGAGCGGATCGCAGTCGTCGCCTTTGCCCAGTTTGATGACCGTCTTGGGGCACGCCGTGATGTTGGTCACCGCCAGCAACGCCGAGCAATAACCGTCGCCATCGACGTCGCAGCCTTCATCGATAACACCGTTGCAATTGTTGTCTTTGTTGTCGCAGATTTCAGCCGCCGCGCCTGGGAACTTGGCGGCGTCATTGTCGTCACAGTCGCCGGTCAGGATCGCTTTGTACAAACCGTTGGCAACGCAATGGCATTGACTGACGGCCGTGCCGTAACCGTCGCCATCGTTGTCAAAGTAGAACGGCGTGCAACCCAAAGCATTGAGCGCGGTCAACGATCCGTCGCAGTTGTCATCGGCCAACGTCGTGCAGTTTTCCTTGGCCGCCGGGTTGATCAGCGGGTTGGCATCGTCGCAGTCCAAACCGCCGCTCGGGCAGGACGCCGGCGCAGGAACCGAAACGACTTTGCCCGCAGCGCAATAACCGTCTTTGTCCGCATCGCAGCCTTCATCGATGACACCGTTGCAATCATTGTCCAAGCCATCGCAGATTTCCACCGCACCCGGCTTGACCGCGGCGCTGCCATCGTTGCAGTCGTCGCCAGGTGCCGTTTGACCGACAGCCGGTTTGGGCGTGGTCTTGGCGCAAGTCGCCGTGCTGGCCATCAACATGGAGCCGTCGCAGTAGCCGTCATTGTCGTCGTCGCACCCATTGTCAACGCCGAGCAAGCAGTCGTTATCAATGCCGTCGCACACTTCGAGCACAGCTGGGTTGATGAGCGCGTTGTTGTCGTTGCAGTCACCCGCAGAAAGCGCCGTCTGATTGCCGGTTTGCACGCATTGGCACACGGCCACACCGTTGCCGTAGCCGTCCTTGTCATTGTCGGGATAGAACGCCGTGCAGTTCAACGCGCCGACTTCATTGGCAATGCCGTTGCAGTCGTCATCGTATTGGGTCTTGCAGTCTTCCGGTTGGCCGGGGTGAACTTTGGCATCGCCGTCGTTGCAGTCGCCGCCACCCTTGGGGCAAGAAACGCTGACCACGCCGTTGCCGACGCAATAACCGTCCAAGTCGGTGTCCTTGCAGATTTCGTCAATGCCGCCGGCGCAGTTGTTGTCCAAACCGTCGCAAATTTCCGGTGCGCCGGGGTTGACCGTTTTCTGCGCGTCATTGCAGTCATTGCCGCCTTTGGGGCAGACCGCGGGAAAGCCGACCACGCTTTTGGCTGACGTGCAGTACAAGTCGCCGTCGGCATCGCAGTTTTCATCGACCTTCAGATCGCAGTTGTTGTCCAAATCGTCGCAGATCTCGGTCTTGGTCGGGTTGATCTGGCTGTTGTTGTCGTTGCAGTCATTGCCGCCCAACTTGCAGATCGCCGGATTGCCGACTTTGACCAATGCGATGTCGCAGAAGCCGTCCTTGTCGTCGTCGCAACCTTCGTCTTTGAAGCCGTCGCAGTTGTTGTCTTTGTCGTCGCAATCTTCCAACACACCCGGATTGATGGCCGCTTTGCTGTCATCGCAGTCGTTGCCGCCCTTGGGACAAACCGCTGGTTTGCCAATGGTTTGCAAGGCAGACGTGCAGTATTTGTCCAAGTCAACGTCGCAACCTTCGTCGATCACCTTGTTGCAGTTGGTGTCCAAATCGTCGCAGATTTCAGCCAAGCCCGGGTTGACGTTCTTGTTGGTGTCGTCGCAATCGCCGTTGTTGGGCGCAATGAAGATGCCCTGCGCAAAGCATTGGCACTGGCCAGCGCCGACGCCGTAACCGTCCTGGTCGCCGTCGGTGTAGAACGATGTGCACTTGATGGCGTCTTTGTCGTTTTGCGTGCCGTTGCAATTGTTGTCCAAGTTGTCGCCGCAGATTTCCTTGGCCGCCGGATTGGTCGCCGCGCTATTGTCGTCGCAATCGTTGATCTTGGCCAAATCAGTGACAGAGTAGCCGCCGCCCGGAACGCACAAGCATTGCGAAACATTGACGGCGAAGCCGTCATTGTCGCCGTCCAAGTAGTAAGCCTTGCAACCCTGGGCATCGACGTCGTTGGTGCTGCCGTTGCAGTTGTCGTCGTCCGGTGTGAGGCACAATTCGACCGCGCCGGGGTTGATGGCCTTGACCGCGTCATTGCAATCGCCGCCACCCTTGATGCAAACAGCCGGCTTGCCGACCGTGACCATGTTGGAATCACAGTATTCGTCGCCGTCTTTGTTGCAGCCTTCGTCAATCGCGCCGTCGCAGTTGTTGTCCACGCCGTCGCACAATTCGGGCAAGCCAGGATTGATCAAGTCGTTGGCATCATTGCAATCGTTGAGCTTGGTGCCCGAATACCCGCCCGTTGGCGTGCAGGTGCACTGCGTGGGCTTGTTCTTGTCGCTGTACGTATCGCCGTCCAAGTCAACGCCATAGGTGATGCACTTCAGCGCGCCGATATCATTGATGTTGCCATCGCAGTTGTCGTCGTAGTTGGTGTCGCAGGTTTCCGCGGCGCCCGGATTGACGCCTAACTTAGAGTCATCGCAGTCACCGCCACCCTTGGTGCACGACAAAGGCTTGCCCACAACCGTCATGGTCTTGGCGCAGTATTTGTCGCCATCGGTGTCGCAGCCTTCGTCGATCTTGCCATCGCAGTTGTTGTCCGCGTCGTCGCAAATTTCAGCAAAGCCCGGATTGGCGTTCTTGTTGTTGTCGTCACAATCGCCGCCGCCCAAGGGGCAGATGTTGGGCAAGCCCACCGTGGTCAGCGCCTTGTTGCAGTATTTGTCGCCGTCCTGGTTGCAGTTTTCATCGACTTTGGAATCGCAGTTGTTGTCGATGTCATCGCAAACTTCGGTCTTGCCCGGATTGACCAGCTTGTTGGTGTCATTGCAATCGCCTTTGAGTGTGCCGACATAACCGCTTTCACCGACGCACAGGCACTTCTTCAAGCCGCTCAAACCGTAGTTATCGCCATCGGCGTCAAAGTAGAAATCCTTGCAATTGGTAGCATTTTCATCGTTTTGCGTGACGTTGCAGTTGTTGTCGATGCCGTCGGCGCAGATTTCCTTGGCGTTGGGATTGACCGTTTTGTCGGTGTCCAAACAGTCGCCATTCTTGCCCGCCGAAATCAAACCAGCGCCTTCACACAGACAAACCGGTGCCGCAATGCCAAAACCGTCGCCGTCTTCGTCGTAGTAGAAATCCTTGCAGTTCACCGCGTTCGGCGTGTTTTGCGACTTGTCGCAGTTGTCGTCGATGCCGTTGCCGCAAATTTCCTTGGCGCCCGGATTCTGGTCCGCGTTCAAGTCGTCGCAGTCGCCCGTGCCATTCAAGCAAACTTTGGGCAGCGGATTGATGACCGCGTACGAAGCATCGCAGTAGCCGTCTTTGTCCTTGTCGCAGCCGTCGTCGACCACGCCATCGCAGTTGTCGTCGATGTTGTCGCACACTTCCACCAACACACCGGCGTTAATATTGGGGTCGTTGTCGTTGCAATCGTTTTTGCCCTTGCTGCAAACCAACGGGTTGCCGACGAAGATTTTGCTGGAATCGCAGTATTTGTCGCCGTCTTTGTCACAGCCTTCATCGACTTTGCCGTCGCAATTGTTGTCGATGTCGTCGCAAATCTCTGACGCCGCTGGGTTCACCGCAAAGAGCTTGTCATCACAGTCGCCGTTGATCGTCGCGGTAAACGAGCCATCGGCCACGCAAAGGCACTTGGACGTGTTGGTGCCGTAGCCATCGCCGTCGATGTCTGAGTAGAACTTGGTGCAATTGGGCTCAACCGGATCGTTTTGTGAACCGTCGCAGTTGTTGTCGATGCCGTCGCCGCAGATTTCCGCTTTGCCCGGATTGATCTCCTTGACCGCATCGTTGCAGTCGCCGCCGCCGTTCGGGCAAGTCTTGGGCGAACCGACAAGCTTCAAATTCTTGTCGCAGTAGCCATCCAGGTCTTTGTCGCAAATGTCGTCGATCAAACCGTCGCAGTTGTTGTCGGCATCGTCGCAAATTTCAATGGCACCCGGGTTGATGGCCGGGTCGGCATCGTTGCAATCGGCCGTCTTCTTGGCCTTGAACAAGCCAACCGGTGCGCAGAAGCACTTGTAAGCTTTGACGCCGTAGCCGTCGCCGTCGGTGTCGCTGAAGAACGGTGTGCAGTTCTTGGCGTCCAATTCATTTGAAATATCATTGCAGTTGTCGTCGTAGGGTGAGTCGCAGTCTTCCTCGACACCCGGATTGACGGCCTTGATGTCGTCGTTGCAGTCGCCTTCTCCTTTGGGGCAAATCAGCGGCGCGCCCACGACAATCATGTTCTTGTCGCAGTAACCGTCGCCGTCATCGTCGCAACCTTCATCGATCTTGCCGTCTGAGTTGTTGTCAAAGCCGTCGCAGATTTCCTTGCCGTTGGGGTTGACCGTCGGGTCGTTGTCGTTGCTGTCGCCGCCGCCCTTGGGGCAAATGTCGGGCGAAACGCCGCCGGCACCGGTACAAGTGACCTGAACATCAAGGGTTTTGACCTTATTGGCGCAAGGATCGCCGTACGTGATGTTGTTGGCGGGGATCTGGCAGTTGTTTTTACCCAAGCACAGATCTTTGACGATTTGCAGTGAACTCGAAGCATGGCAATCGCCGACCACAAACAGGCCGCAAGTGCCCGTCGGCAAGCCGTAACTGGCAAAGTTGATGCTGGTAATCGTCGCGCCCGGATCACACGCCACGTTGGCCGCGCCGTTTTCAGCAGCGGTAGCACACTTGGTCTTGTTTGCGCCCACGGCCACATAGCCCAAAGTCGCGTCGCAGTAGCCGTCCTTGTCGTCGTCGCAACCTTCATCGATCACGTTGTTGCAGTTGTTGTCGATGTTGTCGCAAATTTCCGGCGCGCCGGGGAAGGTCGTGGCGTTCAGATCGTTGCAATCACCCGGTTTTTCCGCCGTCGTCGCGCCCGCGCCAAAGCACAGGAACTTGCTCGGCAGTTTGCCCCACTTGTCGCCGTCGACGTCGGTGTAAAATTCCTTGGAGCCCTCAGCGTTCAAGTCATTTTGCGTGCCGTTGCAGTTGTCGTCGATCAAGTTGCCGCAAATTTCCTTCAAGCCCGGATTCATCTTGGCGTTGGTGTCGTTGCAGTCGCCGCCGACGTTGGCCGTGTAGCCATTGCCCGGACCGCACAAGCACTTGGGCAAACCGCCGCCAAACTTGTCCAAGTCGATGTCTGCCCACCAACTGGTGCAGTTGACCGCGCCTTCATCGTCCAATTTGCCGTTGCAGTTGTCGTCTTTGCCATTGCTGCAAATTTCCTGCGTGCCCGGATTGACGTTGACGTTGCCGTCATCGCAGTCGCCGCCGCCGTTCTTGCAAGCCGGCGGATTGCCGACGATGGTCAAGCCTTTGGCGCAGTAGCCGTCGTTGTCCGCGTCGCAACCTTCATCGATCTTGCCGTCGCAGTTGTTGTCCAAACCGTCGCAGATTTCACCGCAGGCGATGTCACCGCAGCACGATTCCAGATCGTCGCAGTCAATTTTGCCGTTGGCGTTGTTGTCGATCTTGTCGTTGCAGATTTCCGCGACGCCGCAAGCGATAGCGACATCGGCTTGCGCGACGGCATCCACGCCGGGTGCGTCGATGATCAAGAAATACTCCGCGCCCTGTGCACCCGCAAAAGTGATCTTGTTGTCAACCTCTTTGCTGATGGCAATGCATTGCGTCGGGTCGCAGCCGTCGGCCGAAGCTTTGAGCACGAAGACGCGCGCCTCAGGCAGCGTCAAGCCGCTGACGGTCAATGTCACCGGCTTGGAGTCCGTGGTTTTGAAGGAAATCGCTTGTTCTTTGCCAGTGTAAGCGACTTTGGGATCGCAACTGTAAGCCGACGCCACGTTGGTGGCGCCCGCGCCATTGCTGATCAAAGTGAGCTTGTCACCGCAGACTTTGGAGTCCGACGCCGCGCAGGTGCAAATGTTCTTGTTGAAACATTCGCCCTTGACGCAAGTGTCGGCCGTGCAATCGGAACTGTCGTTGCAATCGCTGTCGCCCAAACAATCGACCAAGCCGTTGTCAAAGAAGAACAGGATGCGCTTGATCAGCGTATTGGGATTGTCGAGCGAATCGCCGACCATCACGCCGGCATACGGCACCGACGAGGCGACGGTGCGGTAACCCGAGTCGTCGTCATGCGCCACTTGCAACGGCGCGGCAGGCACATTGCCGACCGATTTCAGCGCTACCTGCGTGCGGTGCACGGACATCGCTGAAATGATGTCGTTTTGGTTGTTGTAATTGAAATCGTTGACGTCGATTTGGTACGAGTAAATCTTGGCGGGTTTCTGCGAAATGTCCTTGAGGTACGCGCTGCCTTCCAACGGACCGATGAGGCCACCGTCGACAAAGTCGGAATCGCCTTTGACGTTGAATTTGGTTTGCACCAACTGCGGATCGACCACCCAGGTTTCACCGCCTTCCATGTAGACGCGGCCTTTTTGCGCCAGGTATTGCGCGATCTTGGTGGAATCCGCATCGCCCAATTCATGGTTCACCGGTGAAATGCCCAAAGTGACAAACACAGCGTCAAAGCCCACCAAGGTCTTGTAAAGACTCAGATCGCTGATCTGCTGCACGACTTTGCCATTGCCCTGCGCCTTGAGCGCCGCAACCAACGCATCGCCCATGATTTGCGGCACTTCCGACGGACGCCACACGAGGTAGCCGCCTTGGTACAACACGGTCACATTGAAAGTGCAAATGCTGTAGAGCAAGCCATCGCTGACCTTCATCTTGACGACGAAAGTGCCGACATGGCTGGGCTTGTACGGCGCGATCGTCAGCGTTGAATTCCATGTGCTGAAAATATCGCTTTGGAACAAACTATAGCTGCCAGCAGAAATGGACACAAATTCCGGCGCTTCCACCAGCGAGAACGTCAAATTGGCATCCAAATCTGCATCCAGACCCTTGACCGGGATCAGCAATTTGTTCTGCAGCACCACGGTCTGGTTGTTTGGGCACAGCTTGAAGTTCGGCTTGCTGCCTTTGACGATGCAGATATTGTCGAGATCATAGCTCAAAAGCGCCTTGGTCGATGCACCGGTCACGCAATACGCAATACGCAAACCATTGGAGTTGACCAATTCAGGCGGCAATTCAATGTCCAGCGTCGCCGGCGCGAAATTGTCGTCGACGTTCTTGGTCGTGATCACCTGGGCGGTGCTCCAATCGACGTCGGCACCGTTGAGCGAGCCGCGGATCGTCAAAGTGGTCGGTCCTTTGAGCGGATCGTAGCCGATCAGATCGCGATCCCACTGAATTGTGATGGTACCAGCTTTGGCGCCTTGAATAATCGGCGACTGCAAGCAGGTCTCGTAGTTGTTGGCCGTCGGCGACCAAGTGAAGCGCGCGTACTGATCCGGGCCCAACTGCTTGGGATCATTGTTGGTGCCCCAGTTCTGCGCCGCAGGATCGCCCGGACCTACCACGTCGGTCGGATTCCAGCCCATGCTCTGCAGCGTGCCGTTGCCTTCAAAATTCTGGCAGTAGCCGATCGCCACGGTGCACACCGGCAGCGGCGTCGCTTTGCACTGACTGGTGCCGTCGCCGTTGCCAAGGCATTTGCCGACCGCGCATTCGGAATTCAAATACGCGCAGTCGACCGCTTCGGTCTCAACCGCGCAGCACAATTTGGCGCCCACGGGCTCCAAATGCAAGCAAAATCCGCCGGCCTGGTCGTTGATGCCGGCGAAGTGATGGCAATCGTCCAACGTGCAGGCGTTGCCGTCATTGCAGTCAAATTTGTCGATGCAGCAATCCGCCAACGCCGCGTGTTTGCAAGCGCCCGTCGCGCTGCAAGTGTCCAGTGTGCAAGCGTTGTTGTCGTTGCAATCCGTGCCGTTGAAGGCGCCCGCTATCGAGCATTTGCAGTCGTCCAGTTTAGCGGAGTTGTCGCACAAGCCCATTTTCGTGTTCGGGTCGATATTGATGCATTTGTCCACGGTGCATTTGTCGCCATCGGCGCAGTCGCCCACATTGGCGCAGCAGCCGTTTTTCGGCAGCGTGTGGTGGCAACCGCTGTTGATGCAATAATCGATCGTGCAGCCGTCTGCATCATCGCAAACCGTCAGCGCGTCCTTGTCATCGACGCAGCAGCCGACTTTGTTTGAATAAGTGCATTTGCCCGCGGTGCAGGTGTCGGTTGTGCAAATGGCTTTGGGGTTGGCCGGTGTAGCGCCGACTTGCTTGCTGTCGTCGCAATCTGAATCGGCCGAACAGCACTGATCCTTGGGCAATGGGTCATGCTTGCACGCGCCGCAACCGCCTGAAAGATCGCAGCTGTCTGTGGTGCAATCGTCGCCGTCGTCGCAAGCCAACTTGTCGATGCCGTCGCACAGACCCGGCTGCGGTTTGTGGGTGCAGGTGTTGTCGGCTTTGCAAGCGTCAAACGTCTTGCAGTCTTTGTCGTCGCAATCGGTGTTTTGGTTGCAGCAGACATCGGTTGAAACGTACGTGGTGATTTTGAAATCTTTGGCCAAGGGCGCCCAAGCGCCGTTGAGGAATTCAGAACTGGTGCCGCCCGCGTACGGGTCGCCGTAAGACAGGTAACCCGGTGAAGCCAAGACCGTAAAATCGAAAACGATGTTGTAGAACTGGCCCTGCACCACGTTGACGCCCGGCGGCAAATTGATGATCGTCGGCCCATTGAGCGCGCCTGGCACGTTGACCACGCCGAGCTGCACGCCCGCGCCCGCAACCGCACCCGAGTAAACCGTCACAGTCACAGACTTGAGGCTGACAATCTCAAGGTCCAATTTGGTCAGGCTGCCCGTTTGGGTCGCTGTGAAGGATTGCGCACCCTTGTCCATCAATTTGGTGCCTTGATCAGCGCCTGCTTCGGCGATAGCCACGTCGACGACGCCCGGGCCGCTGCCACCACTTGGAATGTGCGTGCAGGTGTTCTTGGTGACGTCGCAAGCATCGATCGTGCAATTGTCGTTGTCGTTGCAATCGCTGTTGGCTTCACAGCAATTTAGCTTGAGCGAATCGGAACCCGACACGCAGGTGTGGTTCACGCAGCCGTCGGCCGTGCAGTACTTGCCGTCGTTGCACTCGCTGTCCAGATCGCAGCAACCAACTTGGCTCGCGTCGGGCGAATGCACGCAACTGCCGGGACTGGTATTCAAATTGCATTTGTCGATGTTGCAGAACAACCCGTCATTGCACTCGCTGTCGGTCGAGCAGCAGTTCAATTTGGGGTCGTGCGTGCAAGTGCTGGACGTTTGACCGTTTTGCAGAGGGCAAGTATCGGTTGTGCAGTCATTTTGGTCGTCGCAATCCAAACTGGCGACACAGCACCCTTTGATCGCGTTGAATTGGCAAGTAAATGTGTTGACATTGCACACGTCGCTTGTGCACACGTTGCTGTCGTTGCATTGAGTAACGCCCGGCTGGCAGCAGCCCGGTTTGGCCGGATCTGGTGTGTGCGTGCACTGAATCCAGCCGCCCTTGTCGCCGTCGCACTTGTCAATTGTGCAATCATTCTTGTCGTCACAGTCCGTGTTGGTTCCCGACGAACAGCAATCCGGTTTGAAATTGTCCAAGCCGAAATGGCAGCCAGCATTGACGCACGCGCTGACGCGGCAAACGTCTGGCGGATCGATCGGGCAATCGCTGTCCGAGCAGCACGTGTCAATCGCGATGGTGTGCGAGCACGTGCCGGTCACGCCGCCGCAGCCGGGAGCGACGCAGGAACAGCCGTCGATCGTGCACGGCTTGCTGTCGTCACATTTATCGGCCGGATCAGAGCAGCATTCCGGATCGGTCTTGATAAACGTGCAAAGGCCCTTGGGGCCGCTCAGATCGCATTTGTCCGTCGTGCAGAGGTTGTCGTCCGTGCACTGTGAATCGTCAGAACAATTTGAGCATTTTGACTTCGTGGTGTTCGGATTGAGGCAAGATTCACTCGGCGAGCAGTCGTATTTGTTGTCGCAGCAATTGAGCAAAAAGATGTACGAGCACTTGGCGTTGACGCACGCTTGATCGGAACAGGCGTTGCCGTCGTCGCAATCGCCGTCGTTTGCGCAAGTGGCTTTGGGGTCAAAGGGATCTTGGGTGACTTGCACGTGGCGGACAAAGCGCGCCGACGGATCTATGAGTTCTTCACCCAACTTGTTGGCCAAAACGCAGAAGATCGTGTGGAGGCCTTTTTGGCCCAGATCGTCAAAATGCGCGGGCGACGCGTTGATCACGATTGGCGGATCTTGGCCGTCCAAGCGGCATTTTACTTGGCCTTTTCCCAGTGTAATGTCGTAATCCGTGACGCTGAAACCGACGTCAATGGCGATCGGCCCGACTTTCAAATAGTATTTTGCCAATTCTACCGGCGACAGCACGCTGATCGTCGGCGCACCAAGGGCAAAAGTTTCCACGCCAAATTCGGCATCGACCCCCGATGCAAAATCGGTCAATTGGCTGCCGCTATGCGCCTTTGGCGCGTCCGGTTGCATTTCCGCACAGCCGGTTAGCGCGAAATTGGCGCCCAAAACCAGCAACGATGGAAGTGCCCCAGCAAGCAGCGCGCGGCGAAAAAGTGGGTAGAGGCCGGTTTTTGGCGCGTTCCCACCATGCACTGCCGGGCTACCATTCGAAGCGCGTGTAATCAGCTGATTTCGCATCACAATCCTCCTAGATCCGACGAGCTGTGGCCATGGCAGCTCGGCATCAATCGGTGCAACTTGTTGCAGGGGATCGCAACGTTCGCGTGCCGCGGCTTTCCGATTCACATCACGCGTACTGTGGCATTCTTACAGGAAAACCACAGCATTTTGACAACCAACTCCGCTCAAACTTTCCGGCGGATCAGACCGGATAAACGCAAGCAGAGCCGAGGCTTTTTACGGCCGCGCAATCGGGGGGAAAGCGCGGGCCGAATTGCGGCCTCTAGCTGTAGGCTAACAAAGCAAGCAGCACTTCGCAACCTCTTTCCTACTTTGCGCACCGCGAGGGCAAAGAATTCCCCGCACGGCGCAATTTTCGCTCGGCCAGCTTGCCGTCGGCACGGCAGCGGCAGATGGCCAAAACGCCAAAAGGACCCAGTTGGGGTCCCTTTGTCGAAAAAGTGGTAGTTTTCTTACCTTTTTGGAGCGGGAAACGGGATTTGAACCCGCGACTTCGACCTTGGCAAGGTCGCGCTCTACCGCTGAGCTATTCCCGCAACATCCTTAAATTCCGCAATATCCTTAACAAATGTGGGCTGCGCCGTATGTTTGCCTTCACTGATCCTAGCTGCTGCCGCAAATTCACCCTGACTGCTGCCGCGCAGCCAGCGCCCGCCCTTTTGCCAAACCACCGCTCCCGATGGTCCACAGCCGCGCGAGCGAGCGGCATTGTGCGACCGCCAATTGCTGGCGTCAAGCGACGGACGCAGATTTTCGCCATCTCGCCGCTTCTGCTCCGATGGCCCATTCAGCATTTGTAACATTTTTGTGACACACCCCCCATTTTTACATCGATTTTGCGTTTCAGCGCCGACGACGGCCCCGCGATCTGCGATCGATCACGCGCGATCGCGGCGAATTTGGCGACAGCGCTTTAATTTATTGCTTTGTACGTGATCGTTGTCGGCGTTATCCGTTCTTCAGGCGGCGACGCGGCGGCCAAGGGGATCAACATAAATAACGATTTAGGCCCAAATTCTGCCTTTTTGAAAGCCAATCGGAGCGGTGAGTCGCTTGAAAAGCGCGAACTTGCGACCCAGCTAGCAAAACTGCCATCCGTAAAAATCTCATTTTTACGGATCGCCTAAGGCGCCGTCATATCGACGTTTTGCGAAGCCGTCTGCCCAGGTTTAATCGTGACGCTCACAGTCTTGGTCACTTCGCCCTTGGTCAGCGTGTACGTGTGCTTGCCAGCGGGCAAATCGATCTTGACCGGTGTCAGGCCCAGATCTTTGCCTTTTTCCGTCACTTTGGCCCACGGTTTGGCAGTCAACACCAATTTGCCCGGCCCGCTCGGCGCCGCGGGCGCGACAGCGTCATGCGGTTTGTCTTTGACTTCAGCCTTTTCCTTCTGCAAGGTCAGCGCAAAAGTCTCAATCTTGTCGTTCTTGACCAAAAATTCTTTGCTGTCGGACTTGTATCCGTCGGCTTTGGCCTCGACTTTGAACGACTCACCCAGCTTGGCGTTGTTGGGCAATTTTGCCTGTCCGCTTTTCAATTCAACATGTTGGCCATTGACGGTCACATTTGCGGCCTGCGGCTCCACTTGCACGATCACGACCGTTGTCGCCGCGCCCACAGCCGCTTCCGCCGGCTTTTTCTCTTCCACTTTGGGCAGTTCCAAAGTAACGGTCTGACCGTCTTCTTTGAGATCGTAATGCACCAACTTTTTGCGATCGCCGTCCTGGGCCACGATCGTCAGCGTGGCATCTTTTTCACCGGTGAAGACGGTTTCCGCTTCCGTGCTGACCAACTTGTCGTTTACCTTGATTTCTTTCGCACCCGGGCACTTGATCGTCAGCTTATAAGTCACAACCGGCGCAGGCGCGGCTGGCCCAGCAACGACGGCGGGCGCAGGCGCAGGCCGCGTGGCGACAAACACGCCGACGCCGATGACAGCTGCCGCAACAACCCCCAAACCGACAAACAAACCGGCTTTGGATTTGGGCGGAGCCTCTTCATGCAGGCCCGTTGTGCCCGTGCGCGCGCGCACTTGCCCGCTCTGCCCGCTTTTGCCCGCAAGCCCAAGTTGATTCATCGCATCGGGCAACGCCATCGTGCGATCGCTATCGCCCGGGCCCTGCAAGCCGGATGAATCCAGCGCCATGGTGCGTTCATCGTCCGCTGGCGGCCGCGCAGTCGGCTGTGAGCCGGTGTGGCCGCTGCCAGGCATCTTGCGCTGGGCGGAAGTGCTGCCACCCTTGCGGAAATCGGTCATTTGCGCCGATTCATTGGCTGAATCTTCGCGCAGACGCTCGATCTGCGTGGCGAACAATTCCTGCATATAGCCGTTGAGCTTGATCGCTTCCGGATCGGGCACGGCGGAATAAAACCACCGCCGCAATTCTGAAACAAATCCGCCCACATCGGCCTGACGCTCGTCGCGATCGCGCGCCAGCGCCTTCAGCACGATCGCGTCCAATTCCTTGGGCACCTCCGGGTTGAGCTCCGACGGTTTGGGCACTTCGGCCTTGAGCACGTTGTTCAGGGTCTCAAAGTCGGATTCGCCGACAAAAAGCCGTTTGCCCGTCAGCATTTCCCACAGACAGACGCCCAACGCGAACAAGTCTGATCGTCCGTCCAACGGCTTGCCGCGCGCTTGCTCAGGGCTCATGTAGGCGCACTTGCCTTTGACCGTGCCTACTCGGGTTTTGGTCGAGCGCGAGGCGGCCTTGGCGATGCCAAAGTCCATGATCTTTACTTCACCGCCGTACGACACCATCATGTTGTGCGGGCTGACGTCGCGGTGAATGATATTGAGCGGTTGACCGTCAACAACGCGGCTGTGGGCGTAGTGCAAACCCTGCGACGCCTCGATCATGACGTGAACAGCTTGAGCGATCGACAGCGGCTTGCCAACTTTGGCGCCGACGTCCAAAACGTGTTTAAGATCACAACCTTCTACGTATTCCATCGCGATGTAGAAGAGGCCGTCGACTTCATCAAAATCGAACACTTGCACGACGTTGGCATGGGCGAGATGGGCCGCGATGCGCGCCTCATCCTTGAACATCGTGACGAAACCTTCATCTTCGCTAAAATGCGGAAGAATCCGTTTGATCACGACGACTTTTTCAAAGCCCTCGGCGCCGATGCTTTTGGCGCGGAAAACTTCCGCCATACCGCCCATCGCGATTTTTTGCGTCAGGTAGTATCTGCCAAATTGTTGCGGAAAAACGTTAGCCGTCGCCATGTCATCTCCGCGCTGTCGCGCAGCGCGCTGGGTCATCAGTCATTTACAGCCGCGCAGCGCAGGGTGCGGGGCGAAGCGGTGTGCTGCATGCTGCGCAGCATCGGCGGAATTTGCAAACGTAAATCACCAGTTCCAGCTGGATGCGCCCCAGCGCAAGCCGCACAGTGCGCGCTAACTTAGCACGGCGGCGTTGCCTTCACAAGGCGCGGGCAAAAAGTAGCGGCAATTGCACCGTCGGCAACATGGACTGGCCAATACAACAACGATTGCGCGGCGGCCCCGGCTGCAGCTGGATTGGATTAGTTCTCGGTTTCCTTGAGATCGGCCATCAAACGCGCCCAGATCTCTGAGTCGAGCAAACCTTCGGTGTCGGCATCGGCGGCAAAAGTCTCACGGTTGCAAGTACCTTGGTTGCATTCAAAACAGACCATCGACTTCACGCGCAGCGCATTGGCGTTCATGTAATCGTCCAAACAAGTTGCCAAGAGCAAATTGCGCCCGCGGTGCTGACAGCGAAAAACGTCGGTCAAACGGCGCGGTCGGGTGATTTCTTCTGGCACTGGAACTTGCAATGCGGTGCTCATGATCAATTTCTCCTTTTCAAACAGTGGGCTATCCCAGGTTTTAGCGTTTGCCAAACGGGAGGATTGGCTTGTGGGTCGGACCTTGCGCTGCGTCTTACGCCACAACGGCTGCGGAGCATACAGCGAAAGTGAGACAGGTCAAGCGATTCCGTATTTCAATCGTATTTTCATGGCAATAGACACTATTGATTTGATCTCGCCTACGCCGAGTCGCGCCAAAACCGCTGATGTTTTTGCCATTGGGCGGCAAACGCTGGACGTCGCGCCCCGCAACTTCTACGCTTGCACCATGCAAAAAAACGCCAACGTCTTGCGATTCTGTAGCCCCAAACGGCCCGCGATTCCTCACAGTTTGTTGTTTTTCAGTCTGTTTTCGTTGATCTACGGCGCAAACGCATTCGCGTTTGACGTCGATCGCACCGCCAGCGGCGCCGTTGTCGGGGTGCGCCGCACCTCCGTTCAGGTTTTTCTGCAAGCCAGCGCCATCCAAGATTTGGCCTTTTCCAAAGTCGAAACAGCGTTGCGCGGCGCCATCGATGCGTGGAACGACGTGCCGGGCGCGCAGGTCCGCTTGCAGTACGGCGGCTTGGTCAGTCAGCCGCCTCTTTTTGATGTTTACGTCTATTTTGACAGCAGTTTTCAGATCGCGGGTACTGAACTCACGGCGGCCACAATCCGCGACGACGCCAGCGACGGGGCCATCCACCGCGCCGAGATCGCCTTGAACAACAACCGCAGCAGCACGCTTTTACGCGTCCATTGGGCGCCGCTGGCGACGGGCACGTCAGTTGACCCCAACGTCGACTTGATCGCCGATCTGCAAGGGGTTCTGACCCATCAACTGGGGCATGCGTTGGGCATCGCGCATTCGCGCAGAACCGCGGCTTCCATGTATTTTTCCGGTGTCAGCGCGCAGTGGCGCAGCCTTGATCTCGACGACGAACGCGCCGCGCGTTTTGCTTACCCCGACGCCAAAACAGCCAGCACATTTGCGCCCGGCGGTCAGTGCGACGCCTGTCGCTTTGACGCCGACTGTGTGAGCACGGCCAACTGTCTAGCCTGGCCGGACGGCACGGCCTACTGCGCGCAAAATTGCACAAAAAACGACGACTGCGACATCGGTTACAGCTGCGGCGACTACAATGGCGGCAAAGCCTGCTTGCCCAACGATCAACATTGCCGCGTCGAAAGCGCCCAGTCCGGCTTTGGCCGCCCGTGCGCCGGCAATGGCGCTTGCGCTTCGGGCACCTATTGCGCGCTGGACGGTCGCTCGCCGTACGGTTATTGCACCACCAATTGCAACGGCAGTTGCGGCACTTTGAATGCCCCTTGCGTAACTTTTGGCAATGGAACCGCAGCCTCACAGAGCTTGTGCGTGCCTTTTGGCGCCGGCAACGACGGCGCTCGCTGCATGGTCGCCGCGGACTGTGCCAGTCAAAATTGCATGGTATCGGTCACAGGCGGCGGTTTTTGCGCCACTTTGTGCAAATCGACCTGCGCCACCGGCAGCGCCTGCGGTCCCGACGGCTTCTGCACCCCGCGCTGCGACGCCGGCGGCTGCCCCGACGGCCTTCTCTGCAACAAAACCAACTTGATTTGCGGTGGCCCACTGCCTGTCGGCTGGCCGTGCGCCAGCGGCGTGGATTGCGCCAGCCGGCAGTGCATCGCCGTGGCCAAAGGCTCATTTACCCGCGTGTGCAGTCAAGTGTGTGTTGTTGCATCCGATTGCCCCATCGGCACCGGCTGCTCGCAAATGAGCGCGGCCACCATGTGCGTGCCGTTTGGCTTGGGCGGGGTGGGCAGTCCTTGCCTATCCAATGGCGCCTGTGCCACCAAATTGATGTGCGATCTCGGGGCCAATCGCTTGGCCGGTGGCTTGAGCGACATCGGTTCCTGCCGCACGATCTGCGACCCCTACGGCGGCAGCGCGGAATGCAACGGCGACTGGTGCGCGTGGGTCGGCAGCCTTAGCAAATCCGGCGGCGCGTGTCGACCGGCCGACGGTGGCCTGGCCCCCGGCTCCGTTTGCGGCGCCGACAAGCCATGCCGCAGCGATCTGGTCTGCGCCGGGCCCGCCGATACCGATCCCACTTGTCGCTTCGACTGCGACGCAGCGACCAACTTGGGCTGCGCGCCGGGCCAAGCCTGTGCGCCTTTGCAGCAAACAGCAGCAAATCTGGCTAAGTACCCGCCGATGCAGGCCGAGCCAAATAGCGCCTTGCATAGCGCCGGTCGCGGGGTTTGCAGCGATAATTCAGTGCTGATTCATTTGGAAGTCCACACCAGCGCAGCGCCGCAAGGCAATTTTAGCGCTACGCAAGTGAGCTTGCCGCAAGTCTTTAAAGTTGCGGGTTTTGTGCCACCAAAGGCACCGGCTGCTGCAAGTGGCGGCTGCGCGGCGCGCCCTGCTCAGGGGGGGCCGCCCCTCCTGCTAATTGCGCTCGCCGCGCTGGGCTTTTGCCTCCGGCGGGTTTTGCCCTAAGCGGGCCAGCTTTTGCCCTCGGCGCGCCGACGCCTGGCGGCGGGCTTCCAATTGCGAAGGGATTGTTTTGCGCCTACCGGCGCGCGGCGATGAATACACCTTTATCTTTGACAGCTTTCCGCCTGTCGGCGGGTCAGAACCGCCTAGCGCGGCGGTTCCGACACCTCCGCGCGCTTTTGGTTTTAAGTAGTTAGGGTAGTTTTGGGCCGGC
>CAMDBH010000060.1 GCA_945889325.1 Klebsiella pneumoniae | reverse complement strand
ACGCGATGTTGCGCCTTTAGGCGCAACGAGCTCGTACCGGTTGCCAAAAGGAAGGGGGAGTGCAGAGGGGGAAACCTGAGCGGCTAAGCACGGAATCAAAGAGCGTTGGTTTCCCCCTTTGCATCCAGCGCGATAGCGCGCAACCGGCACCTGCAGGTGCCGCTCGTCCACGCTTCAGCGTGCCGGGCCGCGCGCAGCGCAAAACAAAACCTGCCTTCAGGCAAAGCCGCCCGCAGGGCAAAACAAAACCTGCCTTCAGGCAAAGCCGCCCGAAGGGCAAAACAAAAAAAGGCCTTAGCCAAAGCCCCTTGGCACCTGCGCCCGCGCCCACGCTAGGTACGCAGCATCGACCTGTGTTGGATCGAGCACCAAAATTTCAGGCACTTCATACGGATGCACGGCGCGCAGGCTCGCCAGACAGGCATCCAGCGCGTACTTGGGCACCTTTATCAGCAAAAGTGCTTCATTTTCATGCTGAACCGTCCCTTGCCAGCGATAAGTCGACGCCACTTGAGGCACGATTGTCACGCAGGCCGCCCGCTGCTGCTCGACCAACGCGTCGGCCAGCGCCTGCGCGCGATCTGGCGGACAACTGCTGATGATAATGTGCATAGGCTTAGAACGGCGCCGTGCCGGGCACCATGGTGGGGGTCGCGACGATCGCTTTGTCGCCGATGTTGCTGCCTCCGCTCTGGCCGCTGCTGTTGCTGCCCCAGCACCAGATCGAACCATCAGCCCGCAGCGCGCAAGTGTGGTAATCGCCGCAAACAATTTGATTGACTTGGGTGATTCCGGCCACCGCCGTCGGCGCGGTAACCGCGATCGCCGTGGCGCCGGACACCGGCTGGCCTGCTTGGCCCAAGCCGTTGGCGCCCCAGCATAAAACCGTTGAATTGTACGTTCTCACACATGTGTGTGACTTGCCTGCGCAAAGGCTGTAGGCGTTGCCTACACTGGTCAACGCGGGTTTGAAATTGCCCGCGTCGGTCGTGCCCAAGCCCAACTGGCCCTGGGCATTATCACCCCAACAATACAGCGTATTAGCTGAAGTAATGGCACACGAATGCAGCTCACCCGCGGCGACTAGCGTGACTTGGGCGATGCCTGCGACCTGGGTCGGGGTAAACTGATTGAAAATTAGCGTGTTTTTCTGCCCAGTCTGACCCTTGCTGTTGTTGCCCCAGCACAGCACGTTGCCAGCGACGACGGCGCACGCGTGGCTGGTGCCGAGCGCAAAATGCGTCATATTCTGCGCCTCTTTGACCACGAGCGGCGTAGCGGAATTGACGATCTGGTTGGGCACGCCAGTGGCCACACCCTGCCCCAACTGGCCGTTGTTGTTGCTGCCCCAGCAATATAGGTCGCGCGCGCCCGCCTGCCCCGGCATGGCGCCATAGGACGCGCAGGCAAACTGATCGCCGGCAGCGACATAGCTCACACCGCTAACCGTTGGATTGGGCAAAGGGTTTGGGTAGGGCAAGGCGACCTCGACCTCACTTGCGCTGTCGTTGTAGTTCTTGTTGCCCAACTGCCCTTGGTCGCCCGCGCCCCAGCACTTGGCCTTGAGGCCGAAACCGGTGGCATCGCAGGTGAAATGCCCGCCGTTGTCCGCGCTGTAAATGGCGATGGCGCTGCTGCCTTTGATCGGCGTTGTTGACAATTTTGGAGTCGCCACGCCCAGTTGCGTGCGGTCATTGCTACCCCAACACAGCAACGTCGTCGCCTGTTTGACCGCATCCAGCACGCGCGCGCAACTTTCATTGCCGCCCGCCGTCGCGAGGGTGGCGTACGGGGTCTTGCAAACATTGCCGTCCGTGCAAATTTTGCTGGGCGGATTGCCAACCGGTCCACAGGCCGACGCATAGGCCAACCCCACGTGTTTACAACCGGAAGCCGCGGTACAACTATCTGTTGTACAAGGATTTAAGTCGTCACAACTGATTTGAGCGTGCGAGCACGTACCCGTCGCCGACCCGCAAACATCGTTTGTACACTGATCGCCGTCGTCACAATTCAGCGGCGTGTTGACGCAGCCAACGCCGAATTTGCACGAATCCGCCGTGCACAAATTGTTGTCATTACATACAGTTGGCTTGTTTACGCAACCCACACTCTTGTCGCAACTGCCCACCGAACACGGATCGCCCGTTGTGCAATCCAGTGCCGCGCCGCCGACGCACACGCCACCGCTGCAAGCGTCGCCGTTGGTGCACGCGTTGGCGTCATCGCAAGGTCCGGCGGCGTTTGTGTAGGCGCAGTTGCCGGTCTTTGTATCACAACTATTGATTTTGCAAGTGACATCGTTGTTGCAGGTCTTTACCGGTCCACCGACGCAGCTGCCACCGTTGCATTGATCGGGGACGGTGCACACGTTGCCATCGTCGCAAAAGGCCGCGTTGTTGGCGTGAACACAGCCGATTTTGGGATCGCAGCTGTCGTTGGTGCACTTGTTGCCGTCGTCACAATTTTGCACAGCGCCGGCTCCGCAGGCGCCATTGGTGCATTTGTCACTGATCGTGCAGACGCTGCCGTCGGCGTCACAGGCGCCCAACTCATTGATGATGGATATAGCACACTTACCTGTAGCCGGCACGCAGGCGTTTTTCTGGCAGGCGGTGTCGCCGGCTGCGTTGCAAGCGCTCGGTATCGTCGTGGGATCGACCGCGCAGTTGAACGGTGCTTTGCTCTTGTCGCAGGTCAGGGTGCCGTTGCAGAGGTTGTTGTCTTCTTTGACCTTGCAGTCCAAATCCGCTTGGCATCCGCAATTGCTGGCGCCGCCCACGCAAGTGCCACCCGCGCAACTGTCGCCGACTGTGCAAATGCTGCCGTCGTCACACTTGGCTGTATTATTGGTGTGTTGACAGCCAGTTTTGCTGTCACAGCTGTCGTCACTGCAATTGTTCTTGTCATCGCAACTCGCTGTTACGCCTGTGCAAAGGCCGGTTTGGCATTGGTCCAGGTCCGTGCAGGCGTTGCCGTCGCTGCAAAGCGCACTGTTGTTGTCATGGCTGCAGCCGGCCTTGCTCGCGCAAGCATCGTTGGTGCAAGGGTTATTGTCGTCGCAGTTCAGGTTGACAATGCTGCTGCAATTGCCGCCCTGGCACGTTGAAGCCGAGGTGCATTTGTTGCCGTCGTCGCAGCTGCTGCCCTCTTCTTTGGGCGTGGTTAGACAGTTGCCTGCGACGCAACTCGGGATCAAGCACGCATAACCCGCGCAAATTTTTGGATTACCGAGGCAAACACCCTTGCTGCACACATCGCCAATGCTGCAAGCATCGCCATCGTCGCAATCCTTGCCGCTTTGCTGCGTGTAGGTGCACGCCGCGGGCAACGAACAGGCGCCCCCGGTGCAAATCGCACAACTATCAGTCGTGCATACATTTTTGTCGTCACAGGTGGTTTCGTCGATCAGCTTGTTGCAGTCGTTGTCCAAGCCGTCGCAGACCTCGGCACTCGGCTTGGCGGCGGTGCAGGCGGACAATCCCTCCCCTTCGCACAGGCGAGAGCCGTTGCAAGTGCCGATTTTCTTGTCTTCATTGTAACAAGATGTGTTGAGCTTGCGCGTCAACGCCAGGCCCGAACACAGGCACAAACCGGGCGCGTTGGGGGCGTTGGCGTCGGGGTCGCGTTGGCACTGCTGAACTAGGCCGCCGCCGACGGCCACCACCGATTTGCAGTGATATCCCGCTGTACAATCAGCGTCTTTGGCGCAATCTGTGCCGCAAAAATTGCCCTGAGCGCCGTAGGAAAGGCAAGCCGATTTGGGCGCGCCCGCATGTTGGCAATCGCTGTCCGCATTGCAAGGATCGCACAAAGTTAGGGCTTTATATTGGCATACTTGCACCGTACCGGCGCTGCCCTTGTAGCCACCGCACAGGGTGTCTTCCGCGCATTTCAAAAAGCACGGCGTGGCGCACAATTTGGTGGCATCCGCGTTGACTAAGCAGGCGCCGCTGTTGCATTTGCTGTCGTCTTTGCAGGCACACCCCGGCCCGCCTGGGCAGGTCATGGAAAAAACTTCAGCAGCATCGCCGTCACTTGTGGTGTCAGGCGCGATTGCTCCATCTGCGTCCGCACTTGCGTCAGGGACAGCGTCGGCGTCAGCGGCGGCGACCTCGCCAATATCGGCTACAGAATCCGCAACATCAGCGCCGGCAACACCGTCGCCTTCGCCGTCGGCCATTGCGTCAACTGCGTCGACGTCGGCCAAATTCAAACTGTCCTGATAAGCGTGCAGTTGGGCCAAAAGCTGCTTGTCATCGGCAAAATCGCCCAGACACGCCGGCAGCAACAGCGCGAGCATAAACGACAAAATGTTGGGCAAGGCCAACATGCGTCGCCTGATCGGCTTGTGGTTTGCCGCCTTGGGCACAAAAACCTCGTGCATTGCCTGCATCAGAACTTACCCGCCCAAACCACGCTAAATCCATCTGTATTTGGCGCAAAAAGCAAGGTGCTTCGCGGCGATTCGCCCACAGACGAACCGCTCCAAACATCGTACGCAGCCCAGCCACCGATTGCCAATCCGAGCGCGAGTTGCACAACCGATGCGTTGCGCCAAGTCTGCGCCGCCGCAGCATGGGCGCGGTATACATTGACGTTTTCGATCGAAGAGATCTCGGTGGCCTGCGCATCGGCGGCATTGCTGAGCGCTACCACATAAGTGACGCCGCTCATTAACAGAAGTCCGCCCGCCGCCACGACCTTCACGGTCGGAAACGGCGGCGGCTTGGGCGCCGGTGGCACGATCGGGCCGTTGAGATCAACCAGATGGCCGGTCTTCGGGTCGCGTTTGGGCTCGATCTTCGGTTCGATCTTCGGGTCGATTTTGGGCTCAATTTTGGGCTCGACCTTTGGTTCTACCTTCGGTTCGACCTTTGGCTCAACCTTGGGTAATACCTTGGGTTCTGCTGCTTTTAGCTCCGCCTCCATCTGCGCGATGCGGCCGTCCGCATCGGCGTGACCCTCATCTTTGACGCCGTCCAAGGTGCGATAGTGCCTATAAAGTGCGATGGCTTCTTGGTAAAAATGCCCCTGCTGATACGCTCTGGCGGCGTTGTAGACCAGAGACGGTCGCTTGGAAATCTGAAATGCTTCCATGTAGCGGTGGGCGGCTTTTTCATAAATGCCAGCATTGTAAAAGACTTTTGCTTCTGCGGCCAGGGCTTCCGCTTTGCGCAGCGATTCCTTGTCAACGCTAGCGGGCTCGGCGGCGCAAGCCGCGGGCAGCGCGGCGCACATCAAACCGGTCGCGGTCGCCAGCACCAGAACCGTCAGGCGGAACAACGGCAATAGCAATGGAAATGGAATTTGCGCCATCACGCGCTACCATAGCAACCGCGGGCGTCGATGCAAAGATGCGCGCCCCACATCGCTGATATTGCGCGGTTACGCTGGCGTCGTCTGCGTGCCATGGGTCGCCCTCGCCCAACAGTTGCGCCCGCACAGTATTTCTCAAGGAAATCAAGATGCTCGACCTTACCTCTGTGCTGCAAGCTTTTCCGCCTCTGCGCGATGACCCAATGCAACCGCCTGTTGAAGCACAGTATTTGTCGACCCAGCCCTTGGCGGGCGGTCTGATCAACGACACGTACGCGTTGGGGCAAAATCATATCTTGCAGCGTTTGCACAAGATTTTTAGCGCCGAAGTCAACGACGACATCGCGGCGCTCACGGCACCCTTGCGCGAGGCCGGCGTCAACGTCCCGACCTTGGTTCTCGCGCGCAACGGCAAGACTTATACCACTGTGACTACAGAGGATCCACGGCTCGCGGGCGTCTGGCGCATCATGAATCGGCTCGCGGGAACAACGCGGCATCGGCTGGTGAACTTGGATCAGGCAAGGTCGGCCGGGCAGCTCATCGCGCGTTTTCACAATGCGCTCAGCGGTATACGGCACAAATTCGCTTTCACGCGTAGGGGCGCGCACGACACCGATCTGCATCTTGCCAATCTGCGCCGCGCGGTGGCCGCACACCAACAGCACCCGCATATCGGCAATGTTACTGATTATATGCACGAATTGGCGGAGATGTGGCGAAGTTGGGGCCCCCTACCGGTGCTACCGCAGCGCATCATTCACGGCGACCTCAAGGTCAGCAATTTGCTGTTTGAAGGCGACGTGGCCACTGTGGTTTTGGACTTGGACACGATGGCAAACAGCAGTCTGGACATCGAGTTGGGCGACGCCATGCGCTCTTGGTGCAATGCTGGCACCGAGGACGATGCGGCGCCGTCGTTCGATCTGGGCGTCTATCTGGCGGCAATGGATGGCTATTTCTCAAGCGCAGGCGCGTGGTTGACGCAAGTCGAACGCGCGAGCCTGCCCCATGCCACGCTGCGAATCGCGCTCGAACTTTCGATGCGCTTTGCCGCAGATACGCTAAACGACAACTATTTTGGTTGGAACGAGCAAAAATTCGCCAGCCGCAGTGAACACAATTTGGTGCGAGCGCGCAACCAACTCGGCCTCGCGCGCGACATTGCGCTAAAACTGCCTATGATTACTAAGGAAATTGCATAACACAACCGTCAATGAGCGATTGCTTGTCTGCGCGCGGCAACGCCATCGCAGGGGCCGTCGGGTAGTGCGGCTGACTGAAATCGAAAAAATCCAGCAGCGGCCAAGCATTGGCGTCGCGTTTGGTCAAAGCCGGCAGGCCAAACCTCGCTTCGACCAGGCGCATCATCGACGTATTGTCGCTCGTGCGGTGCGACACGTAACCGGGCTTGGACCATGGCGAAATCACCAGCAACGGCACCCGCATCCCATAGCGATCAAACGCCGCGCCCGGATCGTTCTTCAGCACATCCGGCGCAAAATCATCGGGCTTGCAGGCCGGTGGTGGCGAGACGTGATCGTAAAAACCGCCGTGTTCATCATAGGTTTGAATGTAGGCGCTGGTCGGCCAGTTGGGACTGTCCATCAACGCCTGCACGACGGCGTGGGTGAATTGTTCGCCCTGAAAGGGAGTGCCCGGCGGATGTTCGTCGTTGCGAATCGCACCTTTTTGAGAAAAAGTCGGCTCGACAAACGCGACAGCAGGCAATTTGCCCGCCTTGGCATCGGCAAAATACTCGCTGATCGGCCGAAAACGATCAAAGTTGGCATCCTGAACGATATACGGCGAAAACAGAAGAAAAACAGTAAAGTCCGATGCGTAAATCCGCCAATCTACGCCCGCCGCATCCAACCGCGCCAAAATTTGATGATCGGACATGCCCTGCATCGTCTCAGCAGGCGGTGCTTTGTTTTCCGTGCGGCCGAAAGAGGTCGCCGCGACATAATAGAAGCGATTGATCCAAGTAGGCCCCAACACGGAGCAATAGTGGCGATCGCTGATGCCGAACTTTTTGGCGACATCGTAATAAAACGGCAGATCGTCGCCGTCGAAGTAGCCCATCGCACGCTTGCCGTTGGGGTTGTTGGTGAGGACAAATCCGTCCATTTTTCCGTTGTTATACTGTTTGTGAACGCCGCTCCAGCCGTGCTCGACGTCGTTGATGCAAACCGGCGTGGCGTGATGCGGCAGCACGATCGAGCCGTCTTTGTCGGGATTGCCAGCGTCTTTGACAAAACCGTCGGCCGCGATGCCGAATTGCTGTGCCGCACCAAAGTAGTGATCAAAACTGCGGTTTTCCATCATTACCAACACAAAATGGTCGATCGGGATCGCCTTGTCGATGGGGTATGGCAGGCCAACGCTTTTTTCCGCGCGATCGCCTGGGCCAAATTGGCAGCCCATCCGCGCACTTTCGGCCGCGGCTTCAGTCGGACGCGAGGCGCAGGTCTTGGCGGCGAGATCGCAAAATTCGTCGCCTTTACATGGAATACCGCAAGGCCCGGCAGCGATATCCACCGCCGCCGCGACATCGGAGGCGGTCGCCACTTCGGCATCGTCGCTCGCGTCAGATGTGTCTGCGGCGTCGGTCGCGACAGCCGCGGGCGCCGTGCAGCGCAAAACTGTGAGCGACAGCATGACCGCCCAATGTCCGTTCATTTTTGCCATTTCGGTCCTCCTGACGATCACGCGTTGCCCATGGCATTGAACACCCAATCGCACGATTGGCGCAATCGCCGTTGCACTTCAATTGGTTGCGAACAGCCCTCGCGCTCAGCCGTCGCGTTGGCTATCCTTCGCTGGTGACGCCTTGGGGGCGTCGCAGCAAGCACATCGGAATTAGCGGCGAACCATGCACGAAGACAATGATTATTACTTTATTTCGTTTGAGGGCGGCGCACCATCGCCGGCGCAATTGCACAACGCGGTGCGCGAGCGCAGTGGACTTGAAGTCGAACTAATCGGCCTACTTGAGGGCGGTTGGCTTTTTCTTCACAAGAATTTCAGCGTGGAAATTGAGTTTTGCGAACGCCCAGCCGGTTCAGCCGACAAGAAAGGTCGCGTTCGCAAGTTTGCCGAGGTCGGAATTATTCAGCAATATCCGGGTACTTATATGTATTGGTGTACCCTTGCGGCGATGCGCGACCTGGGCGGTCAGGTGCCGTTTGGCCTGCCCAAATGGGTCAACACCAAATGGAATCAGCGCAAATGGTGGCAGTTTATTCCCAACGGATAGGAGAATAGCCAACTATTTCCATAAATTGCAGTTCAGAGGTCCGGCATTGCAGTCCGCCGCATCGGTGGAGCAAACGACATGGCGTTTTTGGTCACACGCGCCGTAATTGCCCTGAACGCCAAAACCTTTGTTGAGCGCAGCCGCCGAGGCATACAGGCTGCAGTTCTCCGTCACGCTGGTTGATGTGCCGTTGCCGTTCCAGGTGCCGCCCGCTTCAACATCCACCAGATCCGCAGCAATTCCAGCGACCCACGCCGGCTTGCCCAGCAACGCGCTGCAATAACCACCGGCCTTGTTGAAATCGCCCGCAACCGCGCTGTTGCTGACGAAGTATTTGCCGTTGGCGTGATAGCTATTGCTCGCAGGCACCGCGGCGTCGGTTTGTTCAAAGCAATACAGGTGGCCGGGCACGGTGATGTCGCATTTGTCGGTGACGCAGTTATTGGTCCAAGTCGCGCCCGACTTGCTGGCGTTGCCTGTCAGCGCTTTGTAAGTGATTGAATTAGATGAGGTCTGCCAGTCAAGACAGGTCGCCGTTGTGGTGGTGGTGAAGCGCGTCCCCGTGACCGTGGTGTTGCTCCAGACTTTTGGGCCGTCGGAATTGCAACTGCCGCCCGATGCCGCCGCGATCACCTTGCCACTTTCGTCGCTCCAAATTGGCACGCCGATGGTGCCATCGATCAAGTCCGCCCAATTTTTGGCGATTTGCTCGCCGCTGATCAATTGATAGGGAACGCTGGATTGGCTGAAAGTGATCGCAGGGTAATTGACGCTGTCGCTCAGCCACGCCTTCCAAGTGCCGCCCAAACCTTTCGCGATAGCAATGTTCTGGCAAAGCGTGTTGGCACCGGCGACACCGCCCAACGCGCCGGAGTACGTCGAACTGGTGAGAAACACCCGCCTGACTTTGGTGCACTGCGGATTCAAGGCGTTGTTGCAAGCACCGGTCTTGATGTCGCAACTGTCGTCGGTGCAAGCATTTTTGTCGTCGCATGATTTGGCAGACCCACCCGCGCATTTGCCCGACGTGCAGGTCTGCGCCACGCCACAGAAATTGCCGCCAGCGACGCACGGTGTCTTGTCGGCCACGGCTGTGAAAACGCAACTGCCCGTCTTGGCGTCGCAGGTGTCTGCGGTGCAATCGTTGCCGTCCATGCAGAATTTTGCGATGGTTTTGTATTGACGTATTCGGTAGTTAGACGCATCTCCGACCAAGATCCTGCCGTCGATGCCGACCGCCACGCCGCTGGGCAGCGCGAACGAGGCCGCTGTGCCAGGGCCGTCGAGAAAAGCCGATACACCGTTGCCAGCCACGGTTGAAACCACGCCCGCAGCGATTTTGCGGATGCGGTAGTTAGAGCGGTCGGCCACATAGGCGGCGCCGTTGCCATCCATGGCAATTTGGCCGGGCGCATTCACAACGGATAGGGCCGCCGGACCATCCAAAAATCCGGCCGCACCCGTACCCGCAACCGTAACCACGGCGCCATCTTGGGAAATCTTGCGCACCCGTTGGTTGGCCGTGTCGCCGACCCACACGTTGAACTGGGCGTCGACAGCGATGCCCTGTGGACTGTTGAATTTCGCTACGTAGCTTGCGCCGTCGAGAAAGCCCGCGACGCCGGTGCCGCTGAAAGTGGTGACCACGCCAGCGGCGATCTTGCGAATGCGGCTGTTGGCGGTGTCGGCGACGTACACATTGTTCTGGGTGTCGACGGCGACCCCGTAGGGCGCCGAAAACCTCGCGCCCGCCGCGGGTCCGTCGAGCACACCCGCCACGCCGTCGCCAGCGAGCGTGCTGACCACCCCGCCCGCGATTTTGCGAATGCGGTTGTTGCTGGTGTCTGCCACATAAACGGTGCCATCGCTTGCAATTGCGACGCCTTGTGGGTTGGAAAACCGCGCTTGATCGACTGTGCCGTCCAAATAGCCGTTGATGCTGCCTGCAAACGAAGTCACGGTGCCCGACGGGGTGACTTTGCGAATCTTGTTATTGGCGCTGTCGGCGACCAGCAAGTTACCGTCGACGCCAAGTGCGACCTGTTGCGGCAGATTGAGCGTGGCGGCGGCGCCTGCGCCATCGGCAGCCCCCGCGACGCCGCTACCTGCTAGGGTCGTCACGTTGCCGATGACGCCCGTGCACGCACCCGCGCTGCAATATTCACCGGTTGTGCACAAATTGCCGTCGTCGCAATCCACACCGACTGCGTTGCTCGCGCTGCAACCGCCGGTCAGTGGTTCACACGCGTCATCGGTGCAAACGTTGCCGTCGTCGCATTTCTTAGCCAAACCAACGCATTGGCCCGTGGCGCAGGCGTCGCCGCTTGTACAGGCGTTGGCGTCGCCGCACACTACTTTGTCTGCCATTGCCGCGAATTTACAGCCGGTTATGGCATCGCAACTGTCCGTCGTGCACGGGTTGCCATCGCTGCAACTTGCGGTCAGGAAACTGAGGTGGCGGATCTTGTTGCTTGTGGTGTCGCCGACAAATAAATTGCCATCTGCAGCGACGGCGACCCCGCTTGGCGCGTAAAACCGCGCCACGCTCAATGCGCCGCCGTCGACCGATCCGGCCACACCGATGCCGCCGACTGTGCTCACCACAGCGTTGGTAAATACCTTGCGCAAGCGCTGGTTGCCACTATCGGCGACAAACACGCTGCCGTCACCGCCCATCGCCACGGCCGTGGGACCGCTAAACCGCGCCTGCGCAACAGCGCCGTCTTGCCAACCCAAGGTCGTGCCGGCATAAGTGCTGACAGTTCCGTCGGTTGCGACCTTGCGGATGCGGTGATTGCCGCTGTCGGCGACGTACAAATTGCCAACCGCGTCGGCCGCGATGCCCAACGGTGCATTGAATTGGGCCAAAACGCCTTTTCCGTCGGCCGCACCGATAATGCTGCCGGCCAACGTTGTGACATTGCCGTCGGGTGAAACACGGCGAATTTTTTGGTTGCCGCTGTCAGCCACCCAGAACCAGCCATTTTTGTCCAACGCGATGCCGCTTGGAGAGCTAAATTTTGCCAATGTGCCTTTGCCATCGACATACCCAGGGGCGCCGCCAACGAAAGTGCTGACTTTGCCGTCAGGCGTGATCTTGCGGATGCGGTGGTTGCTGCGGTCTGCCACAAACACAATGCCAGCTGCGTTGACGACCACAGCGTAGGGCGCGTTAAAACTCGCTAAATTGCCGACGCCATCTGCGAACGCCGCTGATCCACTGCCCGCCAATGTCGTGACGTCGCCGCCGAGCGTTATTTTGCGGATGCGGTGGTTGGTGGAATCCGCAACGTAAACCGTGCCTGCGGCGTCGACCGCCAAACCGCGGGGATAGTAAAAGCTCGCTGCAATGCCCTTGCCATCCTTGAACTGCAGCAATCCTGTGCCAGCAAAGGTGGTTACGATGGCCTCCAAGCCCGCGCCGCACTTGCCCAGCGCGCAAACTTCACCGCCCGTGCACGGATTGCCGTCTTCACAAAACCCTGCGACGGCGACGTTCTTGCAAGCGTTGAGCACGCAACTATCTGACGTACAAATATTATTGTCATTGCACGGGTTGACGATGCCAGCTTTGCAGGTGCCCAAAACGTCACAAGTATCATTGATTGTGCAAATGTTGCCGTCTTCACATGCGCCGCCGATCGGGGTTTTGACAAACGCGCATTTGCCATCGACTGGATTGCACGTGTCCGTAGTACAAGCGATTTTGTCGTCGCAGACCGTGGCCTTGCCGGTGCAAACGCCCTTGGTGCAAGCGTCATTGCTAGTGCACGCCGAGTTGTCGTTGCAGATCGCGCCTTCAGCAACGGGGGCAAACACGCACTTGCCGGTGACTTTGTCGCAACTATCCGTTGTACAAATACTTTTGTCATCGCATACCGAGGCTACGCCGCCCTGACATTTGCCGTTGCTGCACGTTTCGCCGAGCGTGCAGCCATTGAAATCGTCACACGCGATGCCATTTTTTCCGGTGCCATACACGCAAAGGCCGGTTTTTGTATCGCAACTGTCGATGGTGCAAGCGCTGTTGTCATCGCAGGCCAAAGGGTCGCCCGGTGCGCACGTGCCGTCCTTGCAGGTGTCGAACAGCGTGCAGGCGTTGCCATCGCTGCAAGGCGCCGCGTTAATTTGGTGCACACAGCCGATCAATTTGTTACAAAGATCTGAAGTACAAGGATTTTTGTCGTCACAAGTGATGGCGGTAGATTCGCAATCGGCGCCGGCGCAGTGGTCGTCCTTGGTGCACGCATCGCCGTCATCGCAGGGCGGATTGCCGGGTTTGGCCGCCAAGCTGCAGCCCGCTTTGTTGTCGCAAAACGCGATGCCACATGGATTATTGGACGGCGGGCACACCTTGGCGCCCCCCGATTTGCAAGTGCCGCTGCTGCAGGTATCGTTGTCGCTGCACGCGTCGCCGTCGCTGCAAGGGCTGCCATCGGCCAGCGTCTGCACGCTGCACTTACCGGTTTTGGCGTCGCATTTCCCCGGCTTGCACGATGTGCCGGGGCACGGCAACACAGCGCCCAAACAAGCCCCGTTGCTGCAGGCGTCGCCCGTTGTGCAAATGTCGCCGTCGTCGCAAAGCGCCCCTTCAAACGCCGGTTTGTGTACGCATTTGTCGCCTTCGCAGCTGTCAGCGGTACATAAATTGGCATCATTGCAAACAAATTCATCGGTTTGACCGTTGCAGTCGTTGTCTATGCCATCGCATTCCTCTTGAGGCGGCACCGTGGGCACGCAAATTTTTGGAATATCCAGTTCTGCGTCAATCTGGTCGACCCCTTGGTCCGGCTCGGGCGCATCGTTCGCGGTCGCTTCTGGGGCGTCGATTTGGGCGCTGTCATCAATTTCTGATGTGTCATCTGAGTCTTGTGCAACTACCGCTTCTTTGCCGATCGCCATGTCGGGCACAATCGGCGTGTCGACGGGTGCGATCGTATCGTTGGGCGCCGCGTCGCTCGCCGCATCGACAGGCAACGCGTCCGCATCGGAAATCTTGGTGGCGTCGATCTTGGCGTCGACTTTGGCGTCGGCTTTCGGACCAGTATCTGTGACTTTGCCGGCGTCTTTTGCTCCAGTAGCATCCGCAGTCACCGGATCCGCGGTCGGAGCATCTTCACCGCAGGCCGACGCAGCCACTGAAATCACAGTGCAAAGCAGCGCATCTGCCAGCCAACTTGCAGCGCGCGGCGATTTTTGCGACATCGTCATGCGCCAACTTTACGAATCTTCGCAATTTCGCGCAAGCTCAATCTCCAGCCGTCCTTGACCGCGATTCAGCGGCTTGAGCGTGGAAATACACCAGATCGTCGACCCGATGAACGACTACAGCGACCTGACAATCAACCCAAACTTGTTTGAACTTGCCCACGGCGAGGCCTGCGACCTTGCCGAGTGCCGCGCCGCTTGCTGTGTGGGCGGCATCTGGGTCGATCTGCTTGCGGCGCAACAGATTTTGGCGCATCGCGCGACCATCGCGCCGTTGATGGCAGCCGAATACCGCGATCAAGTCGATCGCTGGTTCGGCGAGGATGAACTAGAGCACCCCGATTTTCCCAGCGGTATTGCGCTTTCCACCAACGTCGGACCGCGTTCGGGCGATCCGGAACGCTTGGGCTGCATTTTTGTGCGCGCCGATCACTGCTGTTCGCTGCAAATGGCTAGTGATCAGTTGGGCTTGCCTTATCCGGGGCTGAAGCCCTTTGACTGCGCGACGTACCCGATTCTGCGCAGCGAGGGCGAACTTTTGTACGACGACCAAAGCGCCAGGGATCACCCCGGAGCCGATTGCCAGCTGAGCAAAACCGCGCAACTGCGACCGCGGCATCACGTTTTTCGCTTGGAAATGGAGCTGTGTATCGGCAAAAAAGCATACGCGGCGCTGACCGCCTAGCAGTGGGCGAAAGCTAGCCAGCGGCTAGATGGCGATCGACAACGCGCCCAAGGCCGGGAATCGCCGTGATCACATGGTCTTTTGCGTTTGGGCGCAAGCGCTGGTAGGTCGCGACGACGGTTTTGTTGTCGCCCTTTTTGGAGCGCGCATCGGTCACTTCCAACAGCTTTTCAGCGACATTGGCCGCATCGCGCGCCACAAATCCGCCAAACGTGCCCTGACCGCCCGTGACAAAGTTGCCGTAATGGCCCTCCAATTTGCCGACCCAATCGTCGAGCAATGCGTTGATGACGCCGTCGACAAAGCCGGGCTTTACCGCTTTGACGACCCTGAACGCCGCTTTGATGGCTAGGCCGGAAAGTCCGGATTTTTTATCAACTTCTTCATCGATCAAACGGGAGCAGTCGCGGACAAGGCCGGGACGTTTGGCGGGCGTCAACAATTGTTCTTGCAAAGTAGCCATAAAACCTCAGAGGTAGGGGCCGCTTGGGCGACAGCGCTGGAAGTATAGCCGAGTCATTCGACGGTCAAAACGTGCCACCCAATGACAGACCGCGGCCGCCGTCGGGCAAAATAAGCGGCGCCAAACTGACCTGCGGCAGGGCCGGCAGCCAAGTTTGCAATTGTTGCGCGGCGTTGTGTACCGCGGGCTTGTCGCTCAAGCGATAACTCAGGAAAAAAGACAGTCCTGCGCCGAGCATCGCACCTGTCACGAGCGGTCCAGCCTTGCTGTTTTGGTTGCCTTGGACCAAAAAAACCGTGCCCAAACCGACCAATCCGCCGGCAACCGTCGCGAGATCGACGATCAAGGCAGTTGCGACATCGATATCGCGGTCCACGGTCAAGCGGTCGCCGACCACGAGGCCCACGACGCTGCCGACAGTCAAAACGCTGAACGGAATGCGTTCGTCGTTCTTGCGCTCCGCCCATGCCAGCGGTACCGCTGCGGCCAACATGCCCAGTAGCCCCGACATGCGCAGGACTTCAGAATCGCCCCAAGTCATTTCGCGATAGTGGCTAAAAACCGCGCCGCCGACGTAGCCCAAGCCACCGCCCAAAAGCGTGAATTGCGCCTTGGTGTGCGTGTCGTTCAAGCGCAGAATCGAGGCCAGCATGAAGCCGTCGAAGAAGCCGAAATCGCCGCCGATGCCGGTGATGTGCGCGCTGCCCGCATCGATTTTCGCCTCGCGGGCCCAGAGCAGTCCGCCGATGCTGCCGGTGAGACTGGCGAGCAACAAACTCGAATCAACTTGCGACTCTGAGCCCAAGGACGAATCAAATTGGTTTGTGGGCGTGTGCAGTGCCATGCGCGCCAAATAGCCGGTCAGCAAGCCGCGCGTGCCGCCGGAGAAAAAGGCATGCGCCATGCCTGCGGTAACCGGAGCGTCACGGGTCGCAAAGTAGGGCACGGCAAAACTCGCGCCGCTCGACAGCATGTAAAGTCCCACTTGAGCTTGACTATTTTGGACGTCGAACGAGCCAGGCACCATCCACCCCCACGCCGCGAGGCCAAACACCGTCGACGTGATCAGAAGCGGCGTTCGTCCCTCGCTGGCGTCATTTTCTATGGCGTTTTTTTGCATTTCGGCCAACGCCGTCTGCTGCTTCTTGCGCAGGCGATCGGCAAAATCGGCTGCCATGGCAAGACGTTGCGGTTCGACCGATCGCAGCGCGACTTCGTCAAATCCGGCGATCGCCTTGTCCAGCCGGCCTTGGAGCATGTCGTCCATCGCGATGTCGTACATCTTAGCGATATCAGGTGAGTCTTGGGTCGGCGTAGCGGCGGCTGGCAATGGCTGGGACCCGGCTGGTTCGTCTGCCCACGCCGTCGCGATCGAAATGCCGCAAAAAATTAGTGCGACTGCGATCGTACCGGTCAATCTGGCAAACATCGCGCCTCCCACAGTTTCAATCCACGATCAGCAGTTGATCGCGGCGTGCCAAATCGAGCCAGCGCGCCACCTCGATTTCGATCCGCGCGCGAATTTTGGGCTCGAAGGGACGAGCCAACAACGGCACGTCCATGGTCACAACCAGCGTGCGTTGGTGCAGATCGACGCGCGGCGAAATGCGAAATTTGCCCACTTTCAGTTGAATTTGTGCTTGATTTTCCAAGGCCCAGACGACTGCGATGTTGGCTTGGGGATACCGTTTTGCATAGGTCGCCAACGCGCATTCAGCCGTTTTGCGCGCTAGGTCAACGCCGAGATCATGGACAATCGTGTGTTGCATCGCGCTCCGCGCTTGATCAAACTGCGGAATTGCGTTGCCGTCAACCATTGGGCCAATTTACTGCGCTGTACAACGCCGAGACGAAAGCGGACAATGGGCAAAGGCACAGGAATCTGCGTCTTTTTCAAGGGAGCCGCCAATGCATTTTGAGGAATTTTATGGCTGACGTCTTTCAAAGTGGTGCCCAAATCGACCTTGCGACGCTTTTTGCGCCGCTGCACCCCTTTATCAAGCGCGATGCCCAATTGGCCGCGCGGATGCGCGTTGCAAAGGCGATGGTGCCGGCGCCGCCGGATGCCTTGATTCCCGCGCTACTTTTCCTAGGAAATGACCCCGAAAAGCAGGTCAAAGACGCCGCGATCGAGTCACTGGTCAGTATGCCGGCTGCCATGCTCATGCCCGCGATATCGCAGGCCAAAAATGAGATTTTGCTGGACAACTTTGCGCGGATGTTGCGCAAAAATGACGATGCGATTCGCGAAGTTGTGCTCAATAACCACACTGCAGATGACACGATTCGCTATCTTGCCAGTGTTGGAACGGTCCACGTGTGCGACACGATCGGGCGCAACCAGATGCGCGCGCTGCGCTATCCGGCCATTATCGAGGCAATTTACCTCAATCCGCGCGCGCCTCACGGCGTTGTGCAGGGCCTGCTCGAACTGGCGGTGCGTTCGCTGTTGCCATTGGATCACTTGCCCGGATTCCGTGAAACCAAAGCGATCTTGGGCGGAGAGGAGTCCGATGACGGCAACGCAGGTCTGAGCGACGCCGAATTCGCATCGGCCATGATGATGGCCACGTCGATGATGAGCGACAACCCCAACGAAGAAGTACAAGAAAAACGCAGCCAAAACCTACAACAATTGATCAGCAAGATGTCGGTCGCGCAAAAAGTGCGGATCGCGATGGTTGGCGACGCGTCGGTGCGCAAGTTCCTGATCCGCGACCCGAAAAAGATCGTTGCGATGTCGGTGCTGAAATCGCCGCGGCTGACCGAAGGGGAAGTGACGCTTTTTGCCGCCAACAAGACACTCAATGACGATTTGATGAAGCTTATTTGTCGCAACCGCCTGTGGACAAAGGATTATGCCACGCGCAAGGCGCTGGTTTTCAACCCGAAGACGCCCATGGCATTTGCGCTGGGATTTTTGAAGACCTTGTCGCTCAAAGATGTCAAGGATTGCTCGAGCAGCCGCGATGTGAACCAGACCGTTGCCCGCGCGGCCAAACGCCAGATGTCGCCGGACAAGAAGCACGAATGATCTGAACACCTTGACCGACTGTTCTGCTCAGAACACCGCGCCCAATGCCAGCCCGAGCCGACCATCAACCACCGTCGGCGCCCAATGCAACTTGGGTAGGCGCAGAAGCTGAGATTGCTTTGGTGTATCCAGTGGTTGCAAAATATCGCGCTGGCGATGCATCAGGGCCGCGCCCAAACTGCCCAGCAACAGGCCGCCCGCAATACCCACAAATTCTTGGGTATGCCAGCCATCCTGCGGCCGCGCGGCGTGTAAATACGGAATCGCAAAGCCCATCCCTGCTCCAAGCACCGCCCCGATGGCGACGTCCGAGATGTAGTGGCGCCCGGCGCGGACGCGCATGCCTGCGGTAAAACTCGCTAATCCGAGGCCGACACCCCACACGACGGCGCGCGCGTTGTAGTCGTCGCTGTGAGAAGCCAGCAATGTGGCCGCGGCGACCGCAGCGGTAAACGACATCGCGGAATGCCCTGAATAAAAGGATACATGCGAATCGCCACCCTGCTCTGTCGCCCATTTGCGGATCGCCGGATCGTCACTGTAATTATAGGGCCGCGGCCGCTGGACCGTGTACTTCGCAACGGCATTGAGGGCAAACGAGCCTGCAAGTGCTTGAGCGTAAAGCAACATAGAGTCGCCATATGGCCGATCGAAATGCCCAGAAAACAAAGTGGCGACAGGCAGCACGACGGCAATATTGACCGTGATGTCACTCAAATGCGCGGCATCGATGGAGAAATTTCGCTTGACCGGTTCATCCAGACTCAGCAGTTCGCTCTGCCACAGGTGGTTGCGGTCGACTTGAATCAGCGACAACAGCGCGCCCGTGATGAGCAATCCGCCCGTCACACCGCCGTCGCGGGGCAATGAAGTTTCCGCGTGGCCCAATTCCGTAGCCGTCGCGGTGGCTGCGACCAGCGAGAAAAGAATGGCAACAAAAGCTCGCATGGGTTACCGCTTGGGTTGGGCAAATGCGTGTTCGAATTCTGCCAAGGTAAAGCCGCCCGGCAGTTCAAATTTTTGGCCATTGATAAAAATGGTCGGCGTGCCTTCGACGCCCTTTTCGTCCGCTTCTTCGCGCACCGAATCAAACAGAGCGTCGTATTTGTTCGTGGAAAGTGCCGACTGGTATTCGGCCGGGCTAATGCCGAGGTTGTTCGCCAATTTGACCAAAAAATCCGCGTCGAGCCCTTCAGAATCGGCAAACAGGCGATCGTAGGCGCGACCGAAGAGCGATCCGCCGCCTTTTTCAAACGCGATTTGGGCCAGTACTGCCGCTGGGGCAGCCATATTATGAAAATCCAAAGGCATTTGCATCACGATCACCCGCACATCGTCTTGGTGTAGCCGCTGAAATTGGCGCAAGATCGGCGCGGCGACCGCGCAATAATGGCACTGAAAATCAGCAAAAACGGCGATCGTGAAGCGCGCCGACGCCGGACCGAAGTACGGCATATGCTCAGTGTGAAAGGACTTTTGTTGCGGTTGGTGCTCAAACTGCTGGCCGGCGGCGATCAGCTTTTGGTAGTGAGCCTGTCCGCGGTCATCGGGTTTAAGTTGCGCCAGTTCGCGATCGATGACCTGTTCAAAAACGTGCTGTGGCTGCGCCCCGCTGATTTTGCGGCCGTTGATGAAAAAGATCGGTGTACCTAAGGCTTGCACCTTCTCGGCCAATTTCTGATCGTCTTGGATCTGCGCCAACAAGCTAGGATCATGCATATCTTTGACAAACGTCGGCACATTGAGTCCGAGGTCGTGCGCCCACGGCGTATAATCGGATTGCGGCAACTGCGCTTGATCTTTGAAAATCCGGTCGTGAAAAGGCCAGAATTGACCTTGGCGCCCGGCGGCAAGTGCCGCCAACGCAGCGTCTTTGGCCTTGGGGTGAAACGGCAGCGGATTGTGCTTGAAAACAATGCGTAATTTGTCGCCGTATTTGGCTTGGACCGACCTAAGCGTGGCGGCACCGCGCTGACAGAACGGACATTGAAAATCGCTAAATTCCACAATTGTCACAGCGTAGTGCTCAGATTGAGACTGCGCAGCATCGCGTCCATCAACCGGCACTTTCCACACGGTCGTGGCGGAATCGGGGTAAGCGGACTCCGCCGACGGCGGCGGCGCCTGAGCTGCGGCCGCCGGCGCGACTTCCGTGCCGAACACATAACGCATTAAGATATCGGCATTTTTTGGATTTTGCGCCGAGAAGATGGCATTGAGCTGCGCCCTCGTGTCGCGCTGCCCCCTCGCGATCTGGCGCGCGGACGCCAGCGCTTGCTCAAATTTTTCCTTAATTTTTTCATAAGGCTGTGCGCCGACGAGCAAATCGCCATTGACGACCATCGTCGGCGTCCCGCTC
>CAMDBH010000059.1 GCA_945889325.1 Klebsiella pneumoniae | reverse complement strand
AGAAAATACTTTTAATAATTCAGCGATTGTGTTCCAAACCGTGCGCCCCAATGTCCGCAGATCACCGGTTGGCGGTAACCAGGGCTGATAAAGTTGAGAATATCTCTCAAAGTGTCAGATGGTTACCGTTCTTGCGATCGCCCTGGCTGCGGTAAGTGACTGTGTTGACATTCAATCCCGAGGGGCATCACCGGACGGATTCATTTAGTCGGTAGTTTACGGATGGTTCGGCGCGGGAATAAAATTCCCTCGCTACCGGTCAAGAAATCCCTGCGGGATTGGGGCACGGGAAACTCGCGGCAGTTGTACGCGGCGACGCGCGCCAAAATGCATGCGCACCGAAAAGCAAACATCGCGCTCAGTCCGGAGTGGAACGGAGGACTTCTTGACCGGTAGCGGGGCGATCTTGTCGCCACGCCGATTAGTGAAACACCTGAAATTAGGGTGGTTGTTGGTAGTCCATGGCCCTATTCTAACGACAACCCCTTCAGACGCGCGCTATCGCCTAGAGCTCGTCGCTTCTGCACAAGACAACACGGGCCGATCGCAGCAACTTGCCGCTCAGCAAATAGCCACGGCCGACTTGTCGCACCACGCGGCCCGGCTCACCCTCGCCGCTGACTTGAGCAATGACTTCGTGGACCACGGGGTCAAATTTTTGGCCAATGGCATCAAATGCCTGAACTTGCATGGCCGCAAACGCGCGGTTCCACTGCGACCGCAGCATCCGCGCTGCCTCTTTGGTCGGCTCATCGACTTGGTCATTTTCTTCAATTTTATCAAGCACTTCCCAAGTATTATCCAAAGCCGGCAAAATCGCCATCAGCGTTTGGCGGGCACCGTTGGTCGGCAAATCCATTTCCGCCCGCTGCAGCCGCCGTCGCACTTCCTCCGCTTCCTGATCGAGCTTGGCGTAACGCCGCCGTGTCACGGTCAGATCCGCCTGTGTTTGCACCAATTGATTCTGTGCTTGCTCAAGTTCTCGTTTAAGTTCGGTACTCTGCAACTTGGCGTCGCGCAAATTCGCGGCCATCGCTGTGTTCAAGTCCGACGTTGGTCGACTGGAAACCGCGCGCAAGGCGGCTGCATCGCGGATGACCGGCATTTCTGGCAACACACCGGAATCAGGACGCAGTTGCGGCAAATCGTCGCTTGGACCCTCGCTGCGCAACGGTTCGTGGCTGAAATGTTGATCCGCCCGGTGCACGTCGCTCGGCGTTCGGTTGATGCGCACGTCGCTTGGCGATCGGTTGATGTGCACCTCGCTTGGCGGTCGGTTGATGTGCACGTCGCTTGGCGATCGGTTGATCTGCATGGCCTCACTTTGCGCGCGCATGCGCACGTTTGCGGGCTCATGCTGCGCCACCGCGGCCAAGGCTTCAGCCCACAAATCTGAAAGATCCAGAGGACCTCCAGGCGGTGCCGTGCCAATGGCTGCAACCAGTTCGCCGGGCTCATCGGCCACTTGGTGCTCACCGTTGGCGTTTTGCTTGTTTTCCATGTTTTTGCCTCGCGCTGCGATGTGATCGCGCCCCACACTTTGCCCGCCCGCGGCCAAAATAACGCAAGATGACGCGCTGCGCAATGCCTATTTGATCGGTCAAATCGCACGCTCAAAAATAGTTAGCAAAATCGTCGCTATTCGCCAGCCCAGACAAATTCGCGCAAGACCACCGACCGCCGGACTCTTCCGCTGGGCTCTATGCGCAACGACGTGGCGCTGACCACCCAAGCCTTGTTGCCCAACTGCGTGACTTGAGCCGAAAATCCGGCAGCGTTTGCTGTTTCCAACGCCTGCAAAACGGGTGGTGCCAACGACTTGCTCTGGTGCGCGGTCCACAAATCAGCGCGCCGCGTGTCTTGGTAGGCGAGCAACGCCCCGCCTGCGGGATGGCGCGCCAGCGCAACGTCTGCGCCGACACGATGTTGGCCATCGGCCCGCGTGCCGCCGTCGATGAGTTCGACTTGTAATTTCACGCCGTCGTTGCGCAACAGAAGCACCGTGCCGTGTTGGCTGTCTTCAAATGCCGCCCAGAGTTGGCCGAGCGTCCCCTCGATCACGCTGACAAACCGCCCAAAATCTTTCGACTTCTTGGGCAGCGCTGCTGGCAACACGGCGGTCGATACGATAGCGCCATTTAGCGGCCCCCGATACAACTGCAGATTACCCATGCCCGGACTGTAGGCCGCCGCCAACAATTCGCCGTTGGCGGCGATGGCCATGTCCAACCATGCGCCGCGACCTTGCGGCAACACAGCCAGAGGCGGCGGGGGCAACACCAGCGCCACACAAAGCTTATTGTGACAGACCTGCGCCGGCAGACAGGTCACACAATCTGCTTGTGGAATCACGCATTGTGTGACCTTATCCAGTTGCGCGCATTGTTCATTTGCCTTGCACTTATTTTGGCACGGTGGCGGCTGCGGCGGTGGCGGCGTTTCAGCATCCAGCAATTTGACTTGCCAATCAGCTGCTTGCGTCGGTAGCGCGACTTTGGCGCTGTACAGCAGCAACTTGCTCGGTTTGTCACCCTCGATGGGCAAAAACGCCAGCACGACCGGAAACCCAGACGGTGTGCGCGCCATCGCGACGGCCGTGCCCAGGCCCTTGCCTTGCGCAATCGCGTGTTCCTGCAATTTTCCGTCGGTGGTGCGTCGCAGATAGCGCAGTTCGTTGGCGGTGCGATCGGCAAAAACGATATGCAGCGTGCCGATCGCGTCGGCGACCGCGTCCAACGCTGAGCCGCGATCCGCGCCGGCCTCGAGCACACCGCCGCGCGGACCGCTAGGTGCACCGACGATCGGCCCGTCGGGCGCCCCGCTCAGCGTGGCCAAGTGTCGGCGCACAAACGGCGGCGTAGCGTCGTGCTCGGCGAGCACCACATCGCCGTACGTTTCATCGTAGGCCACGACTGCCAAGGTTTTACCAGCCATAAGCGCGACTTGAGGCGTACCGTAATCGCCTTCAGGCACCGGCGGCCATGCGCGACACTCGCTTTGTTGGGCTTTTTCAGCGCAATGTTCATGCAGCAACTCCGCGTCGTTGGACAGTACCCGCAGCGCCCCCGCGTCGCAATGCGGGAGCGGCTGGCTGAGCGGCACGCAGCGGTCAACCAGCAATGAACAAGCCGCATTTGCGTCGCAATGGCCTTCGCAGGGCAATTTTGCCGCGCAACGCGACCACACGCAGGCCTGACCGCCGGGGCAGGGCGCAGACTCGCTGCAATCTTGTGGCACACAAAGGTTTTGTTGGCAAACCCGTCCCGGCTCGCGGCAAGGTGATGCGTCGGAGCACATTTGCCGCGGCCGACAGCGCAAATCCTCACAGCGCTCACCCAGACAACAATCGCCGTCGCTGTTGCAAGGCAAATCGCCAATACAAACACCGGACAAGCTGCAATGGTAGCCGCTGGGGCATTGGGACGTGTGGGCGCACGTCAGCGGCGCTGCTGTAGGCGGGTCGGCGCAAGCGTAGGCGCAAAGCGCGGTTGCTAAAAGCAAAACAGCTGCTTTCACGGCGCACCGCCTGCGGATTTGGCGCCCAGCGTCGCACCGATCACCAACCAGTCCGCGGCATTGCCAGCAGTTTGCACGCCGACAACTTGGGCTTTCAGAGGCAATTGCAACGTTTGTTCAAGCATTGCTTGCACATCCAAGTCGATCGTCAGCGGCTTGCTCAAGAGCAGGGTCACCGCCAACTGAGCGACCGCCGGCGCGATGTCCTTGAGATCAGCGTGTGCGAACAAGGAATCGGAAGTCACCGTCACTTTAGGCACTTGGACGCTGTCGACGCTCAAAGCCAGCTTGCCTTGGACCAACCGCAAGCTCAACTGTGCTGTCAGATCTGTTTGCAATTCAAGCACAGTCAGCCAGCGACCGCGCACCTGTAGCTCCAAAGCCACTGCAAAATCGCGGATTTGGGCATTGAGCACCGTTTTGCCGCTCGGATCTTGGGCCATTTGCACAAGCGGCGCGTGTTCGGGCTTGGCGCTCGGCAACGTCGTGATGCGCAATGGCGCGTTGTTACTCGATAATCCGCGAACCCCGGGCAGCAGAAGATCGAGCACGCCAGCACTCAACAGCAACTTGCCGCCGCTGACTTCATACAACTGGCGAGACTCAATGCCGATGTTCAACAGCCCCGATCGCAGGACCGACCACAGCGTTTCTTCGATCAAATTCTTGGCCAGCATCAGCGCCAAATCCAGTGTCTGAGTCAGGACTTGGCCGCTTGGCAGAATTTGCTGCATCGCAATCGGCAACGGCGGCGCAGGCGACTGGGGCAATTTGGCGAACACCGTCGTCGCGTCTTCACCCGCGTCGGCCACTGCCGGACTCGCGGGCGCAAAAAAGGCAGCGTCTAAACGCCCTTGCAGACCTTTGTCGACCACCACAAAAGCCTGCGCAGTTGGCTTGCCGCGAACATAAAACGGCCCCGTTTCGCCGAGCAACGCGCCAAGCGGCCCCAATTTGAGCAGAATTTGCTGCGCATCGAGCGGCAGTTCGACATCAAGCGGCTTGCCGTTGAGCGCCTTGCCCAGCACTTGTTTGACCAAAATATTACCTACCGTTTTAAGCAGTTCGCTCAAAATCGGTTCAAGCACGCTTTTGAGCGTGGCCAGCGCATCCGACGCCAACTTACCGGTATTGCACAACTCGCACTCTAGGCAGGGATCTTCGAGCAGCACTTGGTCAGTGCATTCAGTCAGCGCGCAGTCTTTTTGCAACACGAAGCCGATGTCGTGCAACACTGGTTTATCAATCGACACTTGGATATCCAGTTGGCCCTTGGCATCGACGCCCAACACCAAATCCAGCGTCGCCGACATCGTTGCCAAATGTGGATTTTTCTTGCCGAGATCCAAACCGTTGGCCAGATGGCAAGCGGCATCGGTACTCAGGCCCAGTACGCTGGCGCCGCCCGCGATAATGCCTTTATCTACGCCGATTTGTGCGTGATCCAATGTGATGCGGATGCGCGCCGGACTGCTGCCGTTGACCAACTGCACGGTCATACTTTGCAAATCGAGCGTGAGCACAAGATCGCGCAATGACGCGTTGCCGTTGAAAATCCCCAGCCCACCGCCAAAGTTGAGCGAATTTACGCCGAGCAATTTCTGCGCATCCAGCACCGCCACGCCGTTGCCATTGCTGCCCAGAACCAATTTCATCAACGCCACAATTTGGCCAGCGACAACATCAAAACCGTGTTGGGTCAGGCGAAATTGCGCGGCCGCGGGTAGCAGCAGCGGCAATGGCACTTTTTTTTCGGAGGTTTGCGCGCTACAGCCCGTGCAGCCTTGGCCGCCGCAGGCCATCAGCACAAAAGGCAGTAGCCAAAGGGCGAAAAAACGGCGAAATTTTAGGAGCATCGGCCGACGCATCTGGGCAAATGGCGAGCGCGCGCTCAACCGACAACGCGGTTGCGCCCCGTGTTCTTGGCGCGGTACAAATTTTCGTCCGCCGCCAGCAGCAAATCGTCGGGGCGCGCCATGCTGTCCGCGATCAGCGCGACGCCCATGCTCGCCGTCATTTTCAGGACATTGCCTTCAAAGTCAAAGGAATGCTCTTCGATCATCGAGCGCACGGAATCCGCGAACAGCATCGCCCCTGCCAAGTTGGTTTCCGGCAGAACGATGCAGAATTCTTCACCGCCGTAACGCGCAAACATTTCTTCGCGGCGGATGCGTTGACCGATCAGTTTGGCGAAATCGCGCAGGACAAAATCGCCCATCAAATGGCCGTAGGTGTCGTTGACGCGTTTGAAAAAATCCAAATCGACCATGATCACTGCCAGATCGCGCTGGTAACGCCGAGCGCGGGCAAATTCCTTCTCCAAGAAATCCAACAGCGCGCGCTTGTTGGCGATTTGCGTGAGGCTGTCCTCAATGGTCAGGCGATAAATTTCCTCATGGTATGCAACTTCAATGTCATCGCCCGACAGGTATTTGAAAATCGCATCGCCGACCTGCACATAGTCGCCGCTCATCAGCTGCGTTTCACCGGTCACCACGACTTGGTTGCGATAAGTCCCGTTGGTCGACTGATTGTCGATGATGCGATGCCCACCATCCCACGGTTCAATGCGGGCGTGCAGCCGCGAAACCGCATCGCTTTTGAGCACAACCGTGTTGTCCGGATCGCGGCCAAGGGTCACCGATTCATCGCGAATGATCAGGCGTCGACCCAAATCCGGCCCGCGCACTTGCACCAAATACGCGTCGCGCGTCGGCCCTGCGGCCTGCATTTCGCGCACGGAGGTAATCCGCGTGCGGGCGTCGAGTGAATTCGAGCGGCTCATCGGATTACCGAATCGTTTCAGGCGCGGAAGCCGCGCAAAGTTGAGGTCAAGAATCGCCCACACCACGGGCAGTTATCTAAAATCACCTAAATATAACAAGCTCGTGCGCGCACGACCTGCAGCGGGAGACGTGCAGCGCGGCCGCAGCAGGCTAACAGCAACACAGGCACAGATCAACTGTCTAAACGCAGTCGCGCAGCGTTTTTTGCGCTACGTGCGTTCGCGGACGTGCCGCACGATTGCGTCGATGTAACTTTGGACCGGCGGGCACGAAATGCCCAGCGGCTGCAAAAGCGTGCGCGCGCGGCGGTTGTCGAAATGCACGTCGGTGTCAAACCATTCGATAAAATTGCGCTGACTTTGCACGCGCCCGCGCACGATCGGCAGGTTTAGAATGGCCTTGGCGAGACCTTCTGGCAAAAACGATGTAGGTCTGGGGCGTTGTGCCGCGTCGGCGATCGCGTCGAAAAAAGCCCGCGCGGTCAGTGGATGTTCGTCCACCAAGTGAAAGGTGCCGCCGTTGGCTTCTGGGTGCCGCGTCAGTGCCAGCGCGGCGCGCACGGCAAAATCGACCGGCACTACGGGCAGCGGAAACTTGCCGCGACCTGGCAGCGGAACGGCCGACGCAGCGTGGACAATGGCGTTGATGAGCAAGTACGGCCCGTCCAGGCGGTCGACTTCACCGGTTTGGCTGTCGCCCACCAAAATCGGCACGCGCACGATCGTGATCGGCAATTTGGCCATCGCCGCGCGCGCCAGTTGCTCGGCTTCCGCTTTGGTTTGTTCGTACGGATTGCGAAAATGTTGGCCGGTGCTCAGCTCATCTTCCAGTACGACGCCGCCGCGGCTGCCGGCCACAAAAGCGGTCGACCAGAGACACAAGCGCTGCAATTTTTTGCAGCCCAATGAAAATTCTAGTAATTCTCGCAAGCCCTCCACATTGACCAGCCGCATGCGCGAAGCGTGAATCCCCAAATAGCTGATGGCAGCGGCGTGGTAGATTTCGTCGATTTCTCCATGCATCTGCCGCACTTGCGCGCCAGTCAGGCCCAGATCGAGTTGCAAAATGTCACCGGCCAGCAGCTCGCAAGTGCCGTGGTGCGGCTGATCGGCCAGACTTGCGTTGAGATTGTTAGCGAAACTTTGCGCCTGCGACGTAAATGTATCGCGAGCCAATAGCAGCACGCGGTCGCCGCCAGCCGCAAGCCCTTTGGCCTGACGTTTGGCGACATCGACGGGAAAGCCCGTTACCAGAACGGTTTTGCGCGCTACGACGGAATGGCTCAGAGGCTGTGAAATATTCATTTCACAGCCTCTGAGCGGGGTCAGGTATTAGCAGTTTCTGCATGGACGCTCCATAAGGTAATGATATTACTGGAACCAGAAATTTGACTCCGAGCCCACTTTGGGTCGATTGGCAGAAATTGCCAATACCAGACCCCAATCGAGAGCGTGAAAAAAGGATTTTTCTCACGCTCTCATGCGAGGTCCACTGGAAAACGAACGCCAAAAGCGCGCCAAAAAAGTTTTAGCGCGCCCTCAAGCTCGGCCAGACTACCTTGATTGTCAACCCGCCAATCGGCCTGCGCCGCGCGCTGCTCGGATGAAAATTGGGCCGCAATGCGCTGAGATGCCGACGTTTCATCCAGTTGATTGCGCGCGATTAAGCGCTGGATTTGCACGTCGCGCGGACTCTCGATCGTGAGCACCGCGTCGCACTGCGCATTGGCACCGAGTTCCAACAGCAAAGCCGCGTCGATCACGGTCACCGCAGTGCCATTGGCGCGGGCGCCTTCGACCTGCTCGGCGATGCGCTGCAAGATGAGCGGATGCAAGATGTCGTTGAGCTTTTGGCGCGCGCCTGTGTCGGCAAATACATGCGCGCCCAAGCGCGCGCGATCGAGTTCACCGCTTGGCAACAGCATCCGACCGCCAAATTCAGCGGTGATCTGCTGCAATCCACGCGACCGCGCGACAACCAATTCACGTGCGATCACATCGGCGTCAATGACGCGCGCGCCTTGATCTCGCAACCATTGTGCAACTGTAGATTTGCCGCAAGCGATGCCGCCGGTCAGGCCAAGCACGACCATGTTGCGCATCAGCCCTTGGAGAAGACGTAGGCTTGGCTGAAGTTCTGCGGTGCCGCAAGGATCGGCAAACCGCGGATATTCATGAATTTAGCGCGGATGCAGTCGGAGAAACCGCCCTCGGCGCCAGAGATGTTGACGGCCGTCACGGTCCCCGCGGTGCCAACGGTAAAGCCAACCACGACTTTGCCGCCAATTTCAGGGTTGTCGCGCAGCGCTGCTTCATAACACTGCTTGACGACACCTGCTTTGCGCGAGATAGCCTTGCCGATATCGCCCTTGCTGCCGCCCGCATCGTCGCCGTCGAGGCCACCGAGTTTGATCTGAGCCACAGCTTCGCGTTTGACCGGAGCATCGACCTTGGCGATGTCCGATTTGCGTTCGCCAAACCCTTTGCCGCCACCGGCACCAACTTTTTCCACGGAACCGCCGCCACCGCCTGCGCCTTCCAATTTCAGCGCGCCGCCGGGGCCCGCGCCGTCGGCTGCTTCAGCACCGCCAAACGCTTGGCGATTCGCTTGCACGCTGCCGTCGTCGCCGCCGTCGTCGGCAAAAAGCTTGGTGTTCACAAAGGCGCCCGCGACCGTCTTGTTCAGCACCACGTCGCGATCGTGCTTGATTTTGTCGTTCGGATCCGCCTGCTTGCCGGGCGCTTCGATTTTGGGCTCCGCCTTCTTGTCCGGCTTTTTCTCATCCTCTTTTTTCGCGATCTCTTTGACGTCCGGCGGCACAATGTCCGGCTTTTCCTCTTTCTTTTCTTCTTCTTTTTCCGGAATGTCGACTTCTATGAGTTCGCGGATCTGCTCTTCTTCCAATTTTTGCGCCAAAAAGCGGCCAGTCGTCCGTTCAAACAGCATCGCCTGTCCGATGATCGAACCGATCAACAGCAATGCGATAATAAATGACAATGTCCAAGTCGTGTCGTTGACAAATGGCGTGGCCAACTGGGCCAGCAATGACTTGCGCGGCACCGCAGGCACCGTCACCGATTGCTTGACGACTTGAAACAGGACCTTATACGGGCCCAAAGTGGCACGACCGCGCGCTTTGAGCGGCAAGTCGAATTCGACGAAATCGCCACTATCGACCGCAACCTTTTTTTGCAGTGCTTCAATCTTCGTGAGCGGATTGCCGTCAAACGCCAGAACAAAATCGCTGGTTTTAGGCAACCTTACGCGAAAAGTGCTGTCCTGCTTGTGCCCAAAAGACGCCGTGGCGTTCTTGTACTCATTGTCCGGCAGGGCGATGTCGCACTTCTTGTCGCTGCCGATCGTGATGGGGCGGCGTCCAACGTGAAAAGTCTGATCGGACAGCAACCGGTCATCGTGCACCAACCCGATGCGCAACACGGTTTCTTCATGGGTTACCGTCGGTACGCTGTCGCCGCGCACAAACTGGAACATCAAGATCGCCTGATCGAGCTGAACGGAACCGCCCGTGTAACCCTCAACAGGTATACACTTTTGCCCTTTCAGATTGACAATGAGGTTCTTGAGATCGCGCCCTTCGCCCGCGCCGCCGCGCAATTTGACCGCGTCCGAACCATCGGCGGGCACCACGACGTAGTAAGCACCCTGATGCACGATCGCCAGCGGGACAGAGGCCGGAAATTCTTTGTATTCCTCGGCACTGACACAAACGGTGCATTCAGGGCGGCTGCCGACGGTGACGTCGGTGCGGCGATCCAAAACGCGTTCTGCCACGACTTGACCGCGCCAGACTACACCGATTCGCAATACACGGCTGGTGTCGAGACCCATGCCTACCTTAGCTCCGTGTCTTGCAACGGGCTTTTAGAACGTCTTTGACTCTTGGACGACACCATGCTCACTTGTTGTCGCGACTTCGGACTTTGCCGTTTTGCGACGGGCAATGCTAGTGGCGGTTTGCCGCCCGTGTCAAACGCCAAAGTTAGGCTATCTCGGCCCGATGTGCAACTTGCGTGACGCAAAACAACCGCAAAAAGCTCTGTTCTTATTCACGAATTGCTCAGCGGGGGATGGAGGCCTCGCAGTCACCCTACTTCCCGAGGCTGCGGGGACGACGGACCTTCCGCCGCCAATGCCAAAAGCTGCTCAAACCAATGTCTTGAAATTACAGTCAAATATTCTGTCTCTACGGCACGACGGCCTCAGCGGGACAATCTTCGCTTAGAGCGCGCTTCTTCACAAACCCAAAGAATTAGTTTTTGCTGAAGACGTAGGATTGGCTAAAGCTTGAAGGCGACGCCAGAATCGGTAGGCCGCGAATGCCCATAAATTTGCCCTTGATGCAGTCAGCGAAACCGCCTTCTGCGCCTGACACGTTGACGTCAGTGACGGTGCCGGCTGTGCCCACAGTAAAGCTGACTTTGACCTTGCCGCCGATGTCCGGGTTATCGCGCAATGCGCCTTCATAACACTGCTTGACTGCGCCCGCTTTGCGCGCGATCACTTTGCCGACATCGCCCTTGGAGCCGCCGGCGTCGTCGCCGTCCAAACCGGAAAGTTTCACCTGGGCCACGGCTTCTTTCTTCTCCGGTGCCGCAACTTTGGCTACGTCCGCAGTGCGCGCCTTGAAGCCTTTGCCTTCACCCTTGAGCCCGCCCTCGATCGATTTGCCACCACTTCCGGCGCCTTCCAACTTCAACGCGCCACCGGGCCCTGCGCCTTCGCCCGGCGCTGCCTCGCCGCCGAACGCCTTGCGATTGGCCTGCACCGTGCCGCCGTCATCACCACCATCGTCGGCAAAAAGCTTTGTGGCTGCGCCGCCCTTATCCATCAACGCCCCAGCAACTGAGTTGTTGGTGATGACTTCGCGATCGTGCTTGTTTTTCTCGGCGTCGTTTGTCGTTTTCCCTGTCGATTCCGCCTTTTCTACAGGCGCTGGCTTGTCATCCTTCTTATCGACCTTTTTGTCTTCTTTCTTGTCCGGCTTGGGCTCCTCTTTGTTCTCGATCGGCGGCGGCGCGTCTTTTTCCGGCTCTTTCTCCTCTTCTTTCTTTTCCTCTTCCTTCATGGCCACTTCGACTTCGATGATCGTTTTTGCCGCTTCTTCCGTCGACTTAGCCTTGTCGAGGTAAACGCCGGTATTTTTTTGGAATAATACCGCCTGACCGACCACCGCGGTCACCAAAACCACCGCCGTGATGAAGGAGATCGACCAAGTTGGCTCATTCAGAATCGGACCGGTGATGCGTTTGAGCAGCGGCGGCGTAGGCACCATCGGCACAGTAACCGACTGCTTTACCACTTGAAACAGGACTTTGTGCGCCCCCATGACCGCGCGACCACGGGCGTTGAGCGGCAGGTGACAGATCACCTCATTGCCCTCCTGACGTGCCTTGCCTTTGGCCTGCAACTCTTTGAGTTCTAATGGTGAACTGTCAATCGCGACCATGACTTTCATGTTCACGGGCGCGCGCAGCGTGGCCGAGCCGTCTTTGTTGTTGATGAACGTGATCGCCGGACCCTGATAGTCTTCTTCGGGCAGCACGACGGTGCAATTTTTGCTCGTGCCGATCGTGACTTGCTTTGCGTCGGGGTACACCGTGTCTGAGATCAGGCGTTCGTCGTAGACAAGCCCGATGCGCAGCAGATCTTGCGTTCGCACCATCGTGGGCTGGGTATCGCCGCGAACGAACTGAAACATCAAGGCAATATCGCCGATCGCCAGCGAGCCGCCTGCTGCGCCCTCGATTGGAATGCAGCGTTTGCCGCGGATCGTGCGCGGTTCACTGTCAGTCGCTGCGCCGCGCAAGCTGATGCGCGCCGTCGGATCCGAAGGCACTACCAAGTAATATTGGCCCTGCTCGATCAGCAAAAGTTCAATAGAATCGGCAAAATCTGGGTGTTCCTTCGCCGAGACCAAAACCGTCGAACTCGCGCGCAAGCCGCACGAAACGTCGATGCGCCGGTCCAGCGTCGTTTCGGCGATAACGCTGCCTCGGTAGACGATGCCGATGCGGACATGTCGGTTGGCTGTGCTCATGATTGCCCCTTTTGCCAGTCTCTAAGATTTCAGAAACATTTCATCTTTCAAAATGATCGCACCAATTTGGCCACAATAAATGCACCGCGCCCAAGACGCGTCGCAATGACCGTAAGGCACGCAAACGAACGTGTCAAATCTGTGCTCCGCTGCGCAAGATTATTCCGCGGTTACAACGCGGTCTCACTGAGTGTGACGCTTGGCGGCACTTTTGGATCTGCGCTGGCTCTGGCCCGCGCCAACTGGAATCCTTGTCGGAAGGCCTCTTGCTGCGTAGACTCTGCCCTGCGCCGTTTCGCGCGGGCGCCAAGGGTCTTTGATGCAAGTGCACGATGTAACACGCAAGTCTCTACAATGCTTGGCGTTTATCTGGACGATTGCCGCCGGCTGCTCAGCAACCGCGCCGCCGCCGGCCGCGGTTGCGCAGGCTGCCCTTGCGCAACCGCGCATGAAGCAAGAACCATTGGACAACGCGGGTTGGGACAAGGAATTGGCCGCAGATCCGGATCTGACCAAAATGGCCGCTGCACAGGCCGCCCCGCGCCAAGCGGCTGGGGTCATTGAAGATTTGGATAGCAATCGCCTCGTTTGGGCAGAATTTGCCGCGAGCAGCTATGAAGATCGCCAAAAGGTCGACGCGATCTTCCGCTATTGTGACAAAGCCGGCGTGTGCACCAGAGGCACCGGCAAGTACACCGCAACTGGCATCGCGCTTGTGGATAGCCAAGGCTTGGCGATTTCGAGCCTGCCGATCGGCATCCCAGATCTGTATAAAATGAGCAAATCAGGCAACTTGGATACCGATGCCTCGACCTATCTGGCGCCGCTTTCGTCGGCCGCGCCGCTGGACGCCCCGTTGGCGCGATTTCAAGCGAGCCAGATCAAAAAAGCGACGCGGCGCTTTGTGGTTCTGAACAACTGGGGCAAAGCCGTCGGCGTCGACGTGACGCCCGTTATAGAGGCGGCCAAGGCGGCTGGCCACTGGGATAGCGTCGAACTGATTGAATTTGTTCGGCGGCCGGACATCGATCTGCTGCTGCCCAGCTTGACGCCGCTGGATGCCGTGATCTGGCTCGGTTCGGGCGTGCAGAAAAAGGCTGCCGGCGGTGGCGTCGGCCGCAACGTCGGCATGACGGTTTCGCGCGGCATTTTTGGCGATGAGCTCTACTACGGTAAAAGTGCGCAGGATTTGCTGATCGCGCCGCCGCTGGGAGGACCCGGACTGATCGTGCTTGTTGGCGGCAACTCCGTATTAAAAGACAATGCTTCTGACACGTTGGTCAGCAAATTGCACGGCGCTCCGCTGCGGCCTGTGGTCGGCATTGAGGGGCGGCTGACTTTGGAGCAGGCGCTCAAGGCGACCCTTGCATTGGTCCAAGAACTCACATCCGGCAAAGACCTTGAAACTTCAATGCAAAGTGCCGCACCAGGCGGCAGTGCGGCTTGGGCCAGTCCGATGGACACAGCAGCGCGCAAGCATTGGACGCTGGCGGCCAAGAGCGCCAACTTCTGGGCCGTTCAAGCCTCTTTGGGCAATCTGACGGTTTTGATCGACGTCGAGCCCCACTGCGTCAAGGCCCTGCAAACCTGTGATTTAAATAATTATTCTGAGGCATTTAAGGATTCTTCGCAGCGAATCCCGTCTGAGCAATTGCACGCCAGCACGGCTAAATTCGATTGTGAAGCGGTCTTTCACGGGCCGTTTTTTGAATGCAAAGCCGAGGTCGCGGCAACTGGGGCAAAGTTCAGCCTGAGCGGCGTGTTTCGCGGCACAAACAAAGGCGATCACGTGGAAATTTTCATCGATGGCGTACCGGGTGTTCAATTCACAGCGCTCACGATCGTCGGCGATGGCGTGCTTGAAGGCACGGATATCGCTGGAGGAACTACTTCAATGACCTTCGGCGGCGCCGCTGCGGCCGCTGCGTTCGTCGATGCCGACGGCCTATGCTGTCTAGCGCAATCGCCCAATCTGAAGAGCTACGACGGAAAATCGAGTACTTTCAAACTCTCGCACTGACGAGGGTGCACTGGCCCGGTGGTATGACCAGCAACTGGTATGACCAGCAGACCAGTCAACCGCGAACCACAAACAGCCGGGTTTTTCCGGTCATGAGAGAAAAATGGCTACTATTTCAGGAAAGTTAATCGCATCAGAATTGCGTTTTGCCATCGTGGTCGCGCGTTTCAACCATTTCATCACCGATCGCTTGCTGGAGGGCGCGGTTGATCTTTTGACGCGGAGCGGAGCGGCGCGAACGGACATCGACGTGGTGCATGTGCCAGGCGCCTTTGAAATTCCCTTGGTTGCCCAAGAACTGGCCGCGCAGCCGCGCTATGACGCCGTCATCTGTCTGGGCGCTGTCATTCGCGGGGCGACCGCCCACTTTGATCTGGTCGCCGGCGAGTGCGCGCGCGGTGTCCTACAGGCTGGGCTTGCGGCGCGAAAGCCGGTGATCTTTGGGGTTCTGACCACTGACACGATCGAGCAGGCCATCGAGAGAGCCGGCACCAAAGCCGGCAACAAGGGGGCCGAGTCGGCGCAGTGCGCGATCGAATTGATCCACGTGATGCGACAGGTCCAACATCCCGTGGCTGCAAAGGAAAATGCGCATGAGTAGTCGTCGCCGCGCCCGCGAAGCTGCCCTGCAGATCCTATTTGGTTTAGACTGGCAAGCGTCGCCCACCGACTTCGCGTTGAGCGATTATTGGGCCCGATTTGCTGGCGAACTACCCGCAGCTTATGATGAAGTCCGCCGTCACTGTGCCGAATTGGTCGTCGGCGTCCGCCACAATCTGGCGGCGATCGATTTGCACCTGCAGGCGTCCACGCACAATTGGAAGCTCGATCGCATGAGCGCGGTGGACCGCAACATTTTGCGTTTGGCAGCGTTTGAACTTTTGTTCGCGGCGGAACAGGTGCCGCAAAAAGTGGCGATCAACGAGGCAATCGAGGTGGCCAAGAAATTTGGCAACGAAGATTCGAGCGTTTTTGTCAACGGGATTCTCGATCGGATTGCCCATGAAACGGGAGCGGTCCCAAGCAAGGCCAAGAAGCCATTTGGCAAAACGGTCAAACCGAAGAGTGCCGCCGCCAAAAGTAGCCCAGCCGCCGCGCCAAGCAAAGGCGACAGCACTTGAGAATTCACTTGGCCCAACCGCGGTTGGAAACGTTGGACGACTTCGAGCCGTCGCGCGACGGCCAGCGCTGCCTCGTTTTGACCACTTTTGTCGACGATAGGCCCCTGCGTGGCCTCACGGGCTTGGTCGACTGGCGCCTCAATGGCCAACTTTCCCGTTTGATGTTACGGGATTTTATCGATGGTCATTACCAAGAAGCCATGCTGACGCCGATCGCCGGTCGCTTGCCGGTCGAGCAAGTGCTGCTCGTTGGCATGGGAAAAAGAAGCGATTTCAATGCGCAACGCTTTGAGGACATTTGCCGGTTTTGTTTCGACACGCTGGTTCGCCTACATATCGTTGATATTGCGATGTGTTTGCCCGGTCGCGTCGGCCTTGACGTCGGTGTGCGCAATGCGCTGGCCGGTTGGCGGCGCGCCATCGCCGAAGCGTTTCCGCCCGAAATGCTCAGCGTGGTGGAAATTACAATTCTGGAGACGCCTGAAGTGCAACGCGAATTGGTGGAGCCGATGCGCCTGCTCGAGCGTGAAATGAATCAGGCTGCAAGTTCAGTCCGAATCGGCCGCTAACCCGCCACCGCCGGTCGAGGCGGGCGTCACTGCGGCGATCGCCGAAGCCGATATCATGTGCTTCTGCACCAGCCAAAGCGGCCAAAATGTGGCGGGATGGCTGCGCGACCCGCGGCCAACCGCTGGTTTGTACTGGGCCACTTTCTCGATCCAACGCGCTGCATTGTCGCGAAACGGAAACGGCAACCGCAACGCCCGCACAAGATCGGGCAGAGCGGTGCGCTCCAACGACGCCAAAGCAACCCCTTGCAACGCAAAACCGCTCAGCGCCACATCTTGCGCCGTCGTATCGCTGGCCAAGCCATCGAAAAACCGTTGCCACAGGCTTTTTTCTGCCTCGGGCGGTAGCGGACCGCCGATTTCGATCAAGTTGGCACCAGCCAGATCGACCACCAGATCGGCGGTGCGGTGGTTGGTGATGCGCCCCAGCGTATTGCGCGCAACCTCGCGCACGCGCTCGTCTTTATCGTCCAGCAACGCGACGACCGCACGGGCCACGCCCAGTGAATTCGATTCGCTCAGCAAATCGACCGCCAGTTGCCGCACGGTCAGCGTCGGCGTGGCGAAGTCTGTGGACGGCAGGACTCTTTGATCGACAAAGCGCTTTTGCACAAGTTCCAAGGCATCCAGTTGCACAAGACCACGCAATGCCAAAGCAATTTGGCCAGGATCCGACTCCTTTTCAACCGCCGCATCGATCGCAGCGACGCAGCCGTTGGGTTGCCAATCGAGCAAAGCCAGCAGAGCGGCGCGCCGAACAGCCAACGCCTCATCGCGCAGCAGTTTTTCCAAGTGCGGCACAGCGTCACTGTCGCGGTACAAACCGAGCAAATAAGCGGCGCCTGCACGGGTTTGTGCCGACTTGGCCTGTAGGTCGCCGCGCAACGCTGTTAGGCGCGCGCGCACACCGCGGGCTTGGCCGATCGCCGCGGCACCCGCGCGCGACGCCGACAGACAACCGTCCGAATCGTCATCACTGGGGCAGTCGATGCGAATATGTAGATGATCATTGTGGGTTAGCGCTTTTTTCGGTTGCGAAACCAAATTGGCCACCTGCAAGATGATCTCCTTTTTCTCCTTTTGCTTCTTGGCGTACTCTAAAACCGCACTCTTTAGCCACGGCGCCATAAATAGATGCTGAATATCCAAGTGCTTGCCGCAGGTCACGAGGCCTTTTAGCAACGCCCAGTTCGCCGGGGTATCAAAGTGCATCGGTTCGGGTGCATCGCTGGCATCCAAATGGTGATTGAAGTGATAAAGGTGCTCAGGTACTGCGATTTTGTTATTCGGCGTCCGCGCGTAAAACGCCAAATCCGCATCGCGACCGTTGTGGTGCGACACACTCCATGGCAACGGCCCGCCGCCTTTGCGCGAAAAATTGCCCAAACCCAGCTTGTGGCCTGGAAATTCTTTGGCCACCGCCTTGGACGCGCACAGCACGACATCGTGCATTTCGTCTGTGGTGTAGTTGGTTTGGCGATCCACAATTTTGGCTAAGATACGATGGGTTGGGCCTTCTTCTTCAAATGACGCCCCGTCGACAAGAAAGCCCGTGGTGACCGTCCCGACTGAAATAGAACCTTTAGCTGTCGAGTGCAGGCGGGGATAGGCCGCTTCAACCAGCGGCATCACCAAAGGGTGCAATTCTTCATCCAAATCGCGGCGGGTAAAATGCCGTCCCGGCTCCTCGGTGCGATAATCTCCGTCCACTTCAAGCGCCAACGACGGTTCATCGCTCGGCGCAACGGGTTGGCGCGTCACTTTGAGTTCCTGCGGAATTGGCGCCGTGGCGTCGCTGACTTTTGGCGGATCGGCCAAATCGGTCGCGCGTAGGCTCATGTCGCCCGCGCCGCACGCGGCCAAGCCGACGCCGCACAAGAGCGCGGTCCGCAGAAAAACTTTGCGAGGTCGGTGGGTTTGAAGATGTCGTAACATACGCACAACGCCCTTCGGTTTTTTTTTCACGGGCAGCGTTTGCCCTACTGCACAATACCATTTACCGCGGGCTCGTCGAGGATCTTGGCCAAAAGCCCAAACCATTCAAAACGCATCGCCGTGGGAAAAACAACCGCGCAGGCGCAATTATGCCGGCGCATCTGGCGGAGCGGCCTTTTGCGCGTGGTGCGCGAATGTTGTGCGCAAAAACGATAGCATGTAACTACTGGCACTTATGAGGGAAAACACCATGCTGAGCAAAAGGATCACCAAGCCGACGCGGTGGAAATTGACCACACCGCTGAAAAAGACAAAATCTGTGTGCATCGGGAAGTGCAGCAAAAGCGCGATGATTCCGATCATTTGCATGGCAGTCTTCCATTTGCCCCAGCGATCCGAGGGCAACAAAAACCCCTCTTCAGCCGAGATCGCGCGCAGACCTGTGATCGCGACCTCGCGCGACAGCAGCAGGACGACCAACCAAGCGGGCGTGCGATCGAGGTGGACCAATTCCACCAGACAAGCCAAAACCAGCAATTTGTCCGCCAATGGATCCAAAAAACGCCCGAACATCGTTTGCATATTGAGGATACGCGCCAACCAGCCGTCCAAGAAATCGGTGATCGACGCCAACGCAAACAGCGACGTCGCGACAAACACCGCCAGCCGCGCGTGCCAAGCCCCGTAGATCAAATCGTCGCTGTGGGTCATCGCCCAAACAACCAGCGGAATGACTGCCACGCGGGCCAGCGTTAAGTTATTGGGCAGGTTGAATATTTCATTGCGCAACGCCGAAGCGCCGCGCTTGGGCTTGCGCTTTTTGCGGCGGGTTTTGTCGGCAGTATCCATGTCCCTTAGCTTAAGCCTGTTGATCCGACGCGGCAACGTGGGCTGCATTATTGGCCAGCGCAACGGAAGAAACGTGCACGTCGGTGTGTTGTGGCGATTGCGCGCGCAAATGCGCTATGCTCCAAGGGCGTTGCGCGTCGTGCAGCACCTAGCAAATGGCAAAATGACTACAGAATTATTGCTAAATCTCGGATTTGCCCTTTTGGGCGGGGTTATCCTCAACGTCATGCCGTGCGTGCTGCCGGTGCTGACGATGAAGGTGTTTCACTTGATGGAACACAACAACGGCGACGCCAAGGCCCGCCATCGCCACGGCTTGGCCTACGCCGCCGGTGTTTTGACCACGTTTTTGATCCTTGCTGCGCTGGTCGTCGGTCTGCGCGCATCCGGCGAACGCGTCGGCTGGGGCATGCAATTTCAACACCCGCCGTTTGTCGCTACGATGGTCGCGCTAATTTTCGCTTTTGGTCTTAACTCGTTGGGCGTATTCGAGTGGAATCTTTCCCTGTCCGGTCGGCCAAAGCATCAGGGATACGCGGCTTCGTATTTCAACGGCATCTTTGCCGCCGTGATGTCGACTCCGTGTTCCGCCCCTTTCCTGGGATCTGCGGCGCTGTTCGCCTTGGGCAGTGGTGCACAATGGTATGAAACTGTTGCGTTATTTACCATGATCGGCATCGGCCTCGCGTTGCCCTTCTTGCTGGTCAGCTATATCCCCGGCGTTGGCAAATTGTTGCCGCGGCCCGGTCCGTGGATGGAAGTGTTCAAAAGTTTGATGGGGTTCACCCTGCTGGCCGCGGCGATCTGGCTGTACGGCGTGTTGCAAGCGCAGATTGCGCGCGACGCCGCCACGCTTTTCCTTGCATTCCTGCTGGTTTTGGCCATCGCCTTGTGGAGCATCCACCATTTTGGCGGCGTATTGTACGGCACGGCGCGTCGGGTCGGCGTGCGGACGGTGGCGATCGGCGTCACGGCGCTTGCCGGTAACTATATGATTAGTTTTGAAAAACCAGCGCAACCCAAAATCGCAACCGCTGCGCTCGCCGCCGCCGCCGGTGCCCAAGCGCCCGCCGCAGCCAAAGGCCGCGAGCCCGTGGTCGTCAACGGCCACCTTGTCTGGACCGATTTCGACCCAGCGCGCATCGAAGTTGAACGCAAGAAAAAACGCCCAGTTTTCGTCGACTACACGGCAGATTGGTGCGCAAATTGCAAAACCAATGAGCGGGTGTCCATTGAAACCGATCAAGTGCGTAAAGCATTTGAAACGAGCGGCGTACTGCCGATGAAAGCGGACTGGACCAACCAAGACGACACGATCGGCGACTGGCTCAACAAATTGGGCCGCAGCGGCATCCCGGCGTACGCGATCTATATGCCGGACGGCAGCTTTGATTTGTTGCCAGAAGGCTTGGTAGGTGCTGAAGTTATTGCCAAAGCCCTGACCAACGCTGCCGCAAAATACCCACCGGCGGCGCAAGTAGCCTTGCAATAAGCCCGACAAACGCCTTGCGAAAACCGCCGCGTGCCCTTATATTGCCCGCCCGCTGAAGTTTTTGCGTCAGCCCGAAGCGCATTTTCGCGCCCCCTTTCCCGCCGGCGGCTGTTGCAGCTGCCCAACCGAGGACGTTATGAAAAAGACCGGTCATCCCAAGTACATCGCTTCCACCGTCCGCTGCGGCTGCGGCAACACCTTCACCACGCGGTCCACTGCCGGCGACATGCAGGTGGATATCTGCTCGAATTGCCATCCGTTTTATACTGGCAAGCAGAGGATGCTCGACACGGGTGGGCGGGTAGACCGGTTTAATCGGCGCTTCGCGCAGCAGGCCGTGAAAAGCTAAGCGGATTTGCGCTGCGCGCAGCATTAGCTGTGCATTGCTTTTGCCTCCGGCGGTTTTGCCCTGCGGGCGGCTTTGCCTAAAGGCGGGTTTTGTTTTTGCCCTGCGGGCGGCTTTGCCTAAAGGCGGGTTTTGTTTTTGCCCTGCGGGCGGCTTTGCCTAAAGGCGGGTTTTGTTTTTGCCCTG
>CAMDBH010000058.1 GCA_945889325.1 Klebsiella pneumoniae | reverse complement strand
GGATTCTGAAGATTTTCTGGGCCGCGCTCGCGTCCTGTCCCGGAGGGACATCTCGAACTGTAGCGGTGGACTTCAGTCCAACGCGTTGCCGCGATTGAGGTTTTCTTCGATTATTGCCCGCGGCCTCAGCCTAACGCCCCGTGATCGTTGTTGCGATAGCCCTGATTGCAAAAATCACCGGTGACCCGCGCCGATGCGGCGCAGCTTGGACACGCCCTAAGGACAAACATCCTCGACGCACTTGCCCGGCCCAGTCTCATCGGCCCCTTGGCAAGTGAACCCCTTCTTGCAGTCGCCAAAACACGTTTCACCCTTGCCGGGCAAGCCCTTGCACACGCCGCCGTCGCCGCAGCTAAAGCCATCAGCGCAAAAACCTTCCATGCCGCAAGGTTCGCCCTCAACGGGTGGCGCGCCGCAGATGCCGTTTTTGCACGACCCCAACGGACTGCAAGCAGACGTGCTGACACCAAATTGGATGACACTGAGGCATTTTTCGCCCTTGAGCGGCAGCACCTTGCAGGTGCCGGTTTGTCCATCGGCACTGGGTACGCAGCCCAAGTCAAAATCTTTGCACGAGGTCGCGGCGTCGCATTTGCCGTTGATGCCGGGTTTGAGCTTGCACGTCTTGGCGCCGTTGGGTGGGCCGCTGCAAAAGCCTGCGGTGCACAATGGGTCTGGGTTACCCATGCTGACCAAGCCGGAACAGTCCGCACCTAATGCGATTTTGGCTATGCAGGTCGCCACGCCAGGGCCGCTGAGCGCGCACACCAAGCCGGTCTGGCAACCGCCGCCGCTGCAGTTGGCGCCTTTGGCCAACAATTTTTGACAGGAGCCCGGCAAGTCGGCTTCATTGCAGAACATGTCCTTTCCGCATTGGTTGGGGCCGTCGCAACTGGAACCTATTTTCATGGCCGCGGGGCTGGTGCATTTCTGCGTGACGCACAACAGGCCATCCGCGCACTCTTTTTGGTTTTGGCAGCCAGCACCGACTGCGCCCTTGGTGCCACAGGTGCCCGGGCAACTGACGCTGGATTTCTTGCACCACGATGATTTGCACTGCTCGTTGAACGCACAAACGCCGCCGCTTTCCACGGTGCCGGTGAAAGTAGCGGTGCAGGCCGGCGATGCGGTCGCGTCGTCGTTGGCTCCACACATCGCGGCGAATTCGCCAAAGCAGATCGCGGCTTGTTGCGGATCGTATTTTGTTTTGCCGGCTTTGACTGAAGCGACAATTTCTTCAATGGCGGCCAAATTCGAGCTGCCAAAAAACGCCTTGCAGCCGCTTTCCGTCGCAAAGGAAATGCTGCCGATCTGACCATTTGGACACGTCGGCACGCCTTTGCAAAGGCTGCTGAGCAACGCCTGGATCAAATTATCGATTGCAATCGGTGCGGGCAGACCGACGTCGCCTGTCACTTTGGCATCACCTTGGCCATCGGGACCAGCTGCGGCGTCGATGCCGACGCTACTGTCAGCAGGCGCGTTGGAATCGGCCAGAACTGCGCTGTCCGACACAGATTTGCCATCTGCGGCGGCCGCAGTATCGCTGGCGCCCGCCGTGTCCGCAACCGCGGCATCGGCGGCGTCCACTGCCGATGTTTCAGCGCCGTTGCCAGCGTCGCCTGTCGCATCTGTCCCCGCAGAGGTGCCGCCGCCGGCCGCCGCGTTCGACCCGCAGCCACCTGCCGCCAACGCCAATAGGAGTGCAGTTGTCAAAGCAAAACGCATGGTCATTTCTCCTAAATTTCTGTGCTCATCAACGCACCCAGTAGCTAAACGTGCCGACATCCAGCAGCGCGTTGCCGCCCATCGGCCCGCACTCGCCGGTGAAGCCGGCTGACCAACTGTCATCGCCTTTGATGGTGCCAAAACCGATGGCGACGATGCTGTCGCCCATGTCCGCATTGTTGTCATTATTGAGGAAATCAGTGTAGCACAGCGAAAACTGGCTGGTCCCATTGGCGCCCGCGTTGTAGGTGTCACACAAATAGTGGCCGCCGTTTTCCGTCGTCAATTCATTGTCGACCCAAATCGTGGTATTTCCTTGTGAATTCTTGGTCTTGTCGACGAGATACGACTTGCCGTTGGCCGCCGAGCCGAGCAATTTCCAGTTGCCATTGGCCGCTGCGTAGCCGTCGATCTGAGCAAAGGCGGTTTCCGCCAGATCGCCAGTCTTTTGCGCACAACTCGCGCGCAAATCGTTCCAGCCGCCGTCAAAAAAGCCGATGCCAACAGCGCCCGTCACTTTGCCCGGTTGCGGTGAGTTGGCGGCGACCCCGTTGACGATTTTTCCGCCGACCAAGTTCCAGTCGACGTCGGTGAATTTGTTGTCACCTGTGGCGGCTATGAACTTGTTTTCACTCATGCCGGTGTGATCGTAGACGTGAAAGACCAACGCCCAACCGCCGCCGGCCGTGACCTGATCGCACCAAATCTGCTTAGCTACCAAGGCCTTGGCTGGCTTGAGCCAATAGAGGCCAGACACTTTGCCTTCACCTGAATCCAGCAACGCCTTGCACGACAGGGCAGCGTTGTCCTGGCTGTTAATACCGGTCGAAATGGCTAGCCAATTTGCGCCGTTGCAGCCAAAGAACCGCTTTTGTTTGGTGTCGAAATAGATGCCACCCGCCATCGCCGCATCGCAAGCCGCCGGTGCCACCGCCGCATTTTGCACCCGAAACAAGTTGGCTTGATGCTTGGCAAAATCGACGTCGCCGCCCAACGCGCCGCCAGCACTCCACGTCTGTAAGCCCGCAAATGCTTGAGGTTTATCCAAACGCGCAAACGGCGTCAGATCCGGTCCTCCTTGCAAATCTGCGTACTTACCGGACTGAGCCACGGTCGCCAATTTGCCAGCTTTGACCAAATCCCCTGTCACCGCATCGGCCAGCATGGCAACGGTAACACAGCCTGAGCATTGCAAATTTTTGGCACTTTTGGCCTCATCAGCGGCGGCGGCATTGTCAGCATTCTTAGCAAAATCCGCCACTTTGGCCAAGGTCGCGACCTCGGCCAACAACGCCGTCGTAGCGGCGCCTCCCTTGGCCGCCGACCCCGCATAATTAAACGCTACTTTGTCCGCCGCGACGCTGCCAGCCGCAATCAAATCGACGCTGAGCGGCCCAGAAAGCGTATCAGCTACTTTAGCCTTGCCGGCAAACCACGCATAAGGCACCGCATGAAAAAGCACCCGCGGCAACTCAGCCTCATCTTCCACTTTGACCCCAAGCCAAGGCCCCGTGATCAAACCGTCCCCAAACAGCGCAACCGGCAACGGATTTTTATCGCCATCGATCGCACCCAACTCAAACGTAAAAAGACTCAAGCTGACCGGCACGGCCACATGGATTTCATTCCAAACGCTCTTCACATCAAACTGATTCTGATACAAGCTCAGCGTCATCGTATACTTGCCATCTGCCACCGGCCCCCCCGCCAGCGTGCGCAGCGCGCCCTGAACCGGCAAAGTGGCAGCACTGACGGACGCCGCCGACAAAACACTGAGCGCAAAGGCGCTTGCAGCGAAGCGAAAAGATGTTTTCATGGGTCCTCCAAAGCACCTTCACCGCAGACCGCGGCGTCGGCTCGCCCAATCTACTCGCCACCCGTTGTTATGTAAAGCGCTTCCTGCCCCGGTCCCACAGGCCGCGCAGCGGTCCTAGCGAATACGTTGAAGATCATGGTCTAAGCAACGCGGGCACGGAGACCCGCGACTACACCGGATTCGGGTAAATCTCTGCCTCCTGTCCGCGCAGCGGTCCTCCCAACTTACCCCATAATTCTTGCCCCTTCCATCCTTGATCCGCCTTAAGCCCCATTTCGCCCGCTTTGCGCCGACTGTCAGAAACCGTTGCCGCGCGAAGCCGACAACGCAGCGGTTAAGGAGCCGCACGCGGGCGCCCAAGTCCATGATTTGAAACAAAAGGCTTGGGATTCCAAAGGGGCGGCGCCTCGGGCCCCTTTGGTCGCCGCAGGCGAAACCTATTGAAGATAAAGGTGTATTTGCAACCGCGCGCCGGTAGGCGCAAAACAAACCTTGGCCAAAGTCAGCCCGCCGCTACGCGCAAAAGCCGCCCGCGGGGCAAAAGCTGGACCGCTTAGGGCAAAACCCTCCGGAGGTCCTACTTCTTCTCGTCTTGAAGAAAGTTAAACTCAACCCGACGGTTCTTCTCCCACGCGGGCTCGGCGTGACCGGTATCGAGAGGCCTCTCTTCGCCAAACCCAATCGGCACCAGACGGCTGCGCGCCACACCGCGCTTCACCATCGCCGCTACCACACTTTCAGCGCGACCTTGGCTCAACTTCTTGTTCTTCTTGTCCGGACCGCGCTCATCGGTGTGCCCTTCGACCTGCACGCGCACGTCGGGGCGTTTGTGGAGCAGCGCATCGGCGCATTCATCCAGAATTTGCTCTGAAATGGCGCCCACAATCTTGGCCGAATTGGTCGCGAACAGAATTTGCTTCTTGAACACGATCTTGTCACCTTGCAACTCGATCAAGCCCGACGGAATTTCCACGGCTTTGGGCGCCTCAACCGGCAGTTCGTCGGGGCAGCCGTCGTCGTCTGTCAAACCGTTGTAAACTTCTGGTTTATCCGGACATTGATCCAGCTTGTTGGGGAAATCGTTGATGCCGTCGCCGTCGTTGTCAAAATCGGGGCAGCCGTCGTCGTCTTGAAAATTGTCCTTGTCTTCAGCGACGTTGGGGCATTTGTCCTTGACATCGTCCACGCCGTCTTGGTCGTTGTCGGGTTCAGGGCAGCCGTCTTCGTCCAAAAATCCGTCTTTGTCTTCCGCTTGATCGGGGCAGCGGTCGAATTGGTCTTTGATGCCGTCGCCGTCGCGATCGTATTCAGGGCAGCCGTCGGTATCCTCATCGCCGTCCATATCTTCTGGATCGTCGGGGCATTTGTCGTCGGCGTCGCACAATCCGTCGCCGTCGCGATCGGGGCAGCAGCCTTTTTTGTCTTTGACGGCTTCCACGGCAAGTGTATGTTTCTTGGCCATTTCAAGGTTAAAAGCCGCGCTCAACGTGTCGCCAAAATCGCTTTCCACCCGCGCAAAGTCGACGTAGGCTTCTGCCAACGCTAAGTCCTTGGGCGCACAGTAATAAGCCGGCACGCGGTACAAACGGATCGATTCTTTGAGTTTGTCCGTTTCTGAATACACTTCGCCAGAAGTTGCGCAACCAGCAAGCAGCGTGCAAAAAAGTCCGTTGGCCACCCACACCGGAACCGAAAAGCGCGAACCCTGATCCGAGAAACGAGACCGGCGGCGCGCGATCGCTGCAGCGCGGCTGATCGCGCGGTCGGCGGTTGGGTTGGGACTGGTCATCGGTACCTCGGAACGGCAATAATTTAGCTGCGGAGCGATCGGAGAATTAGCGCGGGTAAAGCCGCACAAAGCACAGGCTTATTCTTGATCCGTCGGTGCAAAAGTCATCGGTTTGGTCTTGGCTTTGGCGTCTTTGGGCGCCACGGTGTCGTCGTCTTTTTTCTTCGGCGCAAACTTTTCCATGCGCTTGGCGCGATCAAGTGCAAGGCGCGTCACTTCCACGGCCTTTTTGGACACTTCGCGACTTTTGCTGGCGTATTCGCTCGCTTGCTCATATTGGCCTTGGCCGTTGAGCTTCTTGGCTTTCTGCAAGTACATAAAAGCACTTGTATATTCGTAGGGAGCGTTGTCTTCGGCGCCCAAGCCGCGGGCTTCATCCAATTCCAAAAGCGCATCGCCAATGGCCGACTGCGAACTCACCGAACCGCAACCAAGGTCAAACGCCGTAGGCAACGCGACACAAAGGATCAGCAGCAGGGCTTTGGCGACGCTCAGCGGTGATTGAACCAACTTTGCGGTATGTAAATCTTTTTTCACGAGATGATCCGTCTGAAGACTTTTTGTCTGCGCCGCAAACGCGCACGCAAACGCGAGGCGCGCACAAGTCGGCGGATTATACTGTCGCCGCAGAAGCATTTGCTGTCAAGCGAGGCGCCTACCCTTGTGTTGCGCGCCCAAGCTTGCCAAGATGCGCGTTTGCGCGACCTTGCAGCGCGCGCGGAGTGCCATGCGTTTTGAGCTTGTCCATGCCCGTCGGCCGACGTGTCCAGTGTGGCTGCTAGTCGCGGCCTTGGCGTTGCTGCCGCTTTCATGCAAGAAAATTCAGCAAGATCGGGCGCTTTCAGCGGAAATGCAGGCCGCTACTGCTGCGATTGCCGCGTATTCCAAAGCATCCGACGATGCCAACCAAGCCCACCGCGACGTGCTAAAAGCGTTCGACGACGCCAACCATTCCAGCAACTTACCTGCGTACAAGCAAGCCCTGCGCAGTCAAGTGCTGCCAGCGATGGATGCATTCCTGGCCAAGCTGCGGCAAATGCCGACTGGCACTGCGGAATTGAAGGTGATTCACGGCACGCTCGTCGGCGCCTATGAAACGGCTCGCAGTGAAATTGGCCGTTTTGAAGCCGATCTGACGGGTTCAGACGGCTTGGGCCAATTTGCCGCCATTCGCAACAAACTACAGACCGGCGTCAAGTTGTACCGCGAGCAGTTAGACAAATATTACACCAAGTTTGAGCGCAAGCTGCGCATGGACGGTGCGGCGCCGCTGGCCAATGCGGCCACTCCGACTGCTGCTGCGGCGCCCCCCGCTGCCAGCACTGCCCCGCCCCCCGCTGCCAGCACTGCCCCGCCCCCGCTAAGCGATGGCCATTCCACAACCGAAGGCGTTCCGTGAGCGGGAGTGCCAGCAAATTCCCAGTTTTAATTGCGATAATCCGAACGATGCGCCCACATCAATGGCCGCTCAAGAACGCGTTTGTGCTGGTGCCTCTGTTGTTTGCCGGGCCGATGCTGCGCGAACAGGGCCTTTTGACCACGACGCTGGTGTTGCGCGTGGGGTTGGCCGCGTTGGCGTTTTGTTTTGTTTCGGGTGCCACGTATATCCTCAATGACATTCATGATGTAGAGGCAGATCGCCTGCACGCTGTTAAGCGCGCACGTCCGATCGCAGCGGGCACCTTGCCCGTGCGCAGCGCGTGGATCGCGTTTGGCGCGGCGTTGGTCAGTGTCGTGGCCATCGCGGTGCTGGCCGTCAATGTGGAATTTCTCGCGCTGCTTTCTGGCTATTTTGCCATGAATCTAGCGTATTCCAAAGGCCTCAAGCGCATCGCTTACGTCGACGCGATCGTGATCGCGCTGGGCTTCTTGCTGCGCCTGCTGGCAGGCGGCGTGGCAGCCAACGTCGGCGTTTCGCATTGGCTTATTGGCTGCACGGTTTTGGGGGCCTTGTTCCTGGCGCTGGGCAAACGCAAGCACGAACTGCTGACGTCGGGCAAGAAAACCCGCGTCGCTTTAGGCGCTTACCGTGTGGAACACCTCAATATTCTGCTCGGGATTTTGGCCGTCGCCACGGCCGCCGCGTATTTGAGCTACACTTTGGATGCGGAAACAACACGGCGTTTTCATACAACGATGCTGCCATGGACTTCGCCTTTTGCGCTAATTGGCCTGTGGCGTTTTGCCCATCTGCTGGGCGACGTGCAAAACCCCAATAGTCCTACCGAGCGCATGTTGCGCGACTGGCTGTTCATGGCCAATTTGGCCCTGTGGAGCTTGACAACATTGGCGATGATTTACGGGTTTTTCGGTGCGAAGCCATGAAATATTTAGCCCTTTTGAGCTTGTTGCTGTGCTGTGCCCGCTGTGGCAGCGCCGACGTGGTCGAGCCCAACGCCGTGCGCCGCGAGATCCAAGCTTCACTTGCGGCAGTGGATCAAACCAAGCCGCTTGAGTTGCGCTACAATCCGGTGTCGTGCAATTGCCCTCCGTTTGAACTGCGCCTAGGGCAACATTGGCTGCGTGCCGAACTGGCTGGAACGGAAAGCGAAAAATACGCGACCTGGCTGGCTTGGCTCAGCCAAACGCCGCTGGAAGCGCTGCCGACGGCGGTAAAAGCCAAGGGCACCATCGAACGCGAACTGCTGCGCACGGCGCAAGGCAACTACGCGGTGCGCATTGAAATCAGCGAGATCGAATCGCCCAAGCAAACAATATTGCAGCACAATACGCCGTGACGTCGCGGTGATGCCGGCGTTTTTTGACCGCCGGCCTATTTGCCGCATGATCAGACAGGCTTTTTCGGGGGGACAAGATAATGAGCAAGCGTTTAGGGCTACTGGGATCGATGATTGGCATACTCATTAGTATCACAGCATTTGCTGCCAACCACGGTCCGGCCAACAAGGTCGATTTGGAACTGACGGTGTCGCTCAACGACAAAAAAGTCGGCAATGAATCGCTGCGCAAGTCCGTGGGCAAAGAGGGAACTTTTTACTCCACCGAAGCGCAGTTGCAGGACAAGGTCAAAAAAGTTTGGCGGTCGTTCAAGCAACGCGCGTTTGTGAATCTGGACCCCAAGGGCGATTTGCTGGGCTACGATCGTTGGATCGACGTGGTCGGCACGACGATTAAGACAAAAGTTTACAATTTCAATGGGCAATGGAAGATTTCAATCATCGACGAAGAAGGCGGCAAGCCCAAGGTGCTGGATCTGAAAGTCAAGCAACCGCTTGTGATCTTTGATGAACGTATGCCCTCGTTGATTGCGGTGGCGATCGAACGCATGGTCGGCAAGGACGAATTTGACTATGTGCGGGTCGACAATGCGACTTATGGCAAAATGACTCAGACTTCTGAGCACTTGACGGATGGCAAGGGCAATAAGTTTACGCGGTTTCACTTGAAGGCCGGCACCACGACGCTTGAGGTGCTGCGCGATGGCCATGGGCAAGTGCTGGCGATCAAAGGCTTTGACGGCTGGAAGGGCGAACTGGCGGGGGCGAAAATGCCGACTGGGTTGGTGGCGGCGCCGAAAAGCGAAAAAATCCAGGATAAACCTGCGGATGGGCCGGCCGAACCGGCCAAGGCGCAGCCACCAGTGGCACCGCCCAAGGACATTGACGGACCCGCTGTGCCGCCAGAGAAGAAAAACCCCTAAATACAGCGTGTAGGGGCGCTGCTTGCCGCGCCCGCCCCGGCATGGGAATCAATCCCCAAACCGAGCCTGCGCCTCATCTTTCCATTCATCGGGCCAGTAGTAAAAGCCTTCACAAGCAATGGAATAGAAGCAAGTCTTGCACGGCTCTTCATGCCGCCGCCGCGATTGCAGGTAATCGAACAAATTGACGTCTTCCAGCGACACAAACACCATGTGCCGCTGCAACTTACCGATATCACTGAGGCAATACTCTTCATACCCCGGCATATAGCAAACCGGCAAATTGATGACCTGAAACTTGATCTTGTCGCCAAAATTATCAATTAATTTCATAACCAGCGGCGCAACTTCCGCCGGGTCCGGCTGGCACTCAGCGCTCGCCCGCCCAAAGGGCGTCAGAAACTGCACGTTGCAGAGTTTGACGCCCAAATCGACCAAAAGCTGACCGTATTCCAGCAGTACCGGCGAATTGATCTTAGTCAAGGTGACATTGACGCCAAAATCGATGCCGTTCTTTTCACACAGCGGCCGCGCATTGGCGATCCCTGAAATCGTTTGTTTAAACGCGCCCTTGGTTTGCACGTTGTCTTCATGTACCTGTTCATTGGGCCCGTGTAGTGACACCAGCAAGCTGGTAATGCCCGAACGCACGACTTTTTCAGCGTTTTTGGGCAGCGCCATCATCCGGCCATTGGTCGTCAGGTTGATTTGCTTGTAACCGAATTGCTTGGCTCCACCGATGAGCTTGAAAAGATTGGGATTTGTCGTCGGCTCGCCGCCATCGAAGTCGCACAGATCGTAGCCCTTGCTGATGCGGTCCTGCAGAAATTCCAGTTGCTTGTCCGTTTCGCCATGCCAGTCGCTGCGGTTGCCGGTCGCGCAAAAAACGCATTGGTTGTTGCAAACATACGTCGTGTTCATGATGACTTTGCGCGGCGCCCACATCGCCACTTTGGTCTCCAGCACCCGTTTGGCGTGCCAAAGTTCCGACGGCGTCCAATCGACGCCTTTGAGCACGGGCTTGCCCTGAAACATCGGGCCGATATCGCGATCTTCGCGTGAAGTCCACAGGTTACCCTGCGTCGCCGTTTTATGCAGCGCCGTACCCAAAATCGGCGTGGCGAATTGCAGCAGCGGTTGCGCACCAAAATGTTCGTAAACGTTCCAAGCAGTTTGCAGGGTATTGAGAATTTCCACCCGCGTTTCAGTCGGTTGCCCGATCATCCAATGCACGACCAACTTCAGGCCGTGTTGCTGACACCAACGCGCCACGCGTTCGGTCGCCGCGAGATCGAACTTCTTGCCGATCACATCGTTGGCGATGCGCTCGTTGGCACTTTCCGCGGAAATCGACAGCACATCGGTCACTTGCGCCATGCGCTTGACCTGAATTTCCGTCACCCGATCGGCGCGCATGCCGTTGGGAAAATCCAGGCGCATCTGAAATTCTTCTGCGATATCTAGCAGATGATCGAAATGTCCGCTGTTCACATTGACCAATTCGTCCAAAATCACCAGCCGCGAAACCCCGTGCTTGGTCCGCAAAAACTCAATATGTTCGTGGAGTTTGTCGTGCCCGTAAGTGCGGTACATCTTGCCGCTCAAACCCGCGCGACTCCACGGATTGGACGTGCAGAAATTGCAGCGATACACGCAACCGCGCGAAGTCTTGATGGCCATTACGGGCGGATGGCAGTCAAAAATCTCTTGTTTATGCTTGGCTTGCGCGACGCGGCCCATAAATTTCTGGAAAAAGGCAACATCGATCAGGTCATAGGCCGGCAAGGGCAAATCGTCCAACACGTCGGCTTGCGGTGCGCCTTCGGCGATGCGTTGCGGCGGCGGCTGGTCGGAAAGCACTTGGGAAATCAACAGTTGCAGCGCACCTTCGGCGTCGTATTTGCAGCCGAAATCGATGCCCAGTTCATCGAGCACGGCTTCATCCCATTCGATGAAATGCATGCCGCCGATGTCACAATCTGCCAAAATAATCGGCACTTGATATTTTTCGTGCAGGTGCAGCGCAAGCCGGCGCAATTCCGCGCTCGCCGCCCGCGCGCGCAACCAAGGGCTGTGGCCGATCACAATGGCATCCGGCTTTTGCGCAGGCAGTTTGGCCGTGAGACCCGACAGCGGAATCCCTAAGCGAATCATGCCATTGCTCTCTTTGATCAGCCCAGAAGTCGCCTGACAAAACGCGTCGAGTACCTGCACGTCATGCCCGCGCACGCGCAACTCCGCGGCCGCTTGCCACAGCCCCGCACTCGCGAAGTACGGGTAATCAATAAACTCTGCGTGCAAAAGCAGCGGAGGTTGAATCAGGAGCAATTGGGCCACAGGCACCTCACCCGCGCGGAACTGGACCGGCGTGGTCTGATTCAGTATGTGCGTCACACGGCGCTTCAGCAAGCTATTTTGTGCGCGATTGTCCTTGCTCCGCCGCGGCGAAGTCGTTACGCTGCGGTGCTGCGCAGCGCCAGCTGCGGAATCAAAGGCCTATTTAACGGAAAAACAAATGTTTGGTCAATCATCGCTGGCGATTGCGCCCAACTTGCTGCCGATTCATTGGGCGCTGGCCGGCCTTTGCATCGCATTGGTGGTTTTGACGCTGCAATTTGTCGCCAACCGCGCGCTGGGCGTGTCGACAGGTCTGGAAGATCTTTGCGCTTTAGCCAGCAAGGCAGCTTACTTCGCCCGCGCCGAACTGAAACAACACTGGCGTTTGGCGTTTATGGCGGGCATGCTCATCGGCGGCGGAATTTCAGCTGTATTGGCAGGCAGTTATGCCGTAACGTGGCAAGTCGGCTACCTCGACGCCCACCTGCATTTGGGCATACCCGCAAAAATCGTTTGGTTCTTCGTTGGCGGCGTATGTACTGGTTTTGGCACGCGATTGGCAGGCGGCTGCACCAGCGGCCACGGCATCTACGGCATGGCGCGTTTGCAACCTGCCAGTTTGATCACCACTGCAACGTTCATGCTCGTCGGCGGCATCACATCTAACTTGCTGTTACGCGTATTGTTTCCCGGAGGCAACTGATGAACGCGCTGATTTTGCTTTTGGGGGCCGCCTTTGGTTTTGTGCTCAGTCGCAGCGGGGCTGCGGATTTTGATTACATCCAACGCATGTTTTTACTTCAAGATTTCCAATTGTTCGGCATCATCGGCGCCGCCGTCGCCGTGGCCATGCCGGGCTTGTGGCTCCTCAAACGCTACGGCAAAACTGCCAGCGGTGCGCCGCTTGAACTGCTCGACAAGTCGCGTCATGGCGGAAACGTGTTGGGCGGCGCGCTGTTCGGCGTCGGCTGGGCGATGACCGGCATGTGCCCCGGACCGATTTTCGTCAACATCGGCGAAGGCAAATTGTATGCGATCGCCGCGTTGGTCGGCGCGCTTTGCGGCACTTGGGCGTTTGGCACAAAAAGGGGTCAGGTGTTAACACTTAAGTCTTTCGGAAAGACTTAAGTGTTAACACCTGACCCCTTTTTATTTTTTAACAGGAGGGCAATATCGTGTCATGGTTGCGGGGATTCAGCGTTTGTGTCGCGCTTTTGTGGGCTGCCACCGGCTTTGCCGAATCGACAGAACTCAGCGTGCAAGGTCGGTTGAGCAACGCCAGCGGCGGTCCTGTCAGCGACGGGACTTACCCTATGCAAATCGCCATTTACGCCGATGCAGTCGGTGGTGATGCACTGTGGACAGAACTCTTCATCGCCGTTCCAGTGCAAAGCGGCGTGTTTTCCGCGACGTTGGGCGCAGCCAAGACCAAGCTGGATAGTATGCTGTTTTTGAATGGAAAACCGCTGTTCCTCGGCCTGACTGTCGCAGCCGATGCGGAATTGGCGCGCCAGCCGCTGCGCCGCGTGCCGTTTGCGGTGCAGGCTAGCGTCGCCAATTTGGCGCTGGATTTGCAGTGCAGTGGTTGTATCAGCAGCGACGATCTTGCCAAAGGTGCTGTTACAGTTGAAAAAATTGCCGACGGAGCGGTTTCGGCCGCAAAAGTTGCGTTTAATTGGGCGGCATCTGCAGCGCCGGGCGGACCTGCAACGCTGGCTGTGGCGGCAAAATCGGCTGAAACGGCCGCTTTTGCGGAAGAAGCCGGCACCGCCACCAGTGCGACCAATGCCAAAGGATTACAGTGCTCTGGCTGCGTTTCCGCGGCGATGTTGGCCGACGGTGTCAGCGCCGACCTAGTTAAAGCGGGCAAATTGGCCGCGGTCGCTGTGTCCGGCAAGTACTCGGATTTACAGGGTGGTCCGGATTTGACCGGCTACGGCGCATTGGCGAACGGCAACGCTTGGGTCAAATCGCAGAACTTGCTGGGCGGCGCCGCGCTGGGGGCAAATTTGGATTTCGCCAACAACCAAGCCGTGATGTTTCGCTTTCAAAACGCAGCCAAGGAACCGGCGGCCTGTGACGCGACAAAGCTGGGTTTGGCCTACGTCAGCACCGTCGACGGCAATTTGTACATTTGCAACGGCAAGAAATTCAAAGCGTTTGTCATGTCGGCCGTCGGATCTCAGACCAATCCTGCGGATTCGTGCAAAGCGATTTTTGACGCAGGCGACGGCATCATCGACGGCAAATACTGGCTAAAGCAAGGCAGCGGCGCGGCTTTTCAAGGCTGGTGCAACATGACGCTTGAGGGCGGCGGGTGGACGCGCTACATCAATTTGGTCGACAGCCCATCGTTTCAATCGATCGCCAACATCGCCAACGATCAGGAATTTGTCAGCAACAACACCTTCTTGTTCAGCACCAACATGCTGAAAAACTCAGCGCATGAGGTCCTGATCGTCGAAACTGTCGCCCCTTTCAGAATGCACCGTTACGACTTCAAGAAAGGCGACAACATGAGCAGCGACAATTTTGTCGGCGCCATCACAGGCGATTTCAGCGGCAAGGTCGGCGTCTGGAATTGGGTGAAAAACCAGTGGGATACGCAAGCCAGCGGCAAATGCAACAGCAACAACCACACCCAATGGAACTGCGAACCGAGCTACGGCGTGCGCTTTCACGTCGGCACCCGCGATTGGACCAAGGACGGCGGCAGTTCACCCCCTGACGGCAATTGGTATTTCACGGGCTATGCGCAAGCGAGTGGCGCGTACACGTCCGCGCAACTGCCTGAATTGGTGAAGAATTGGAATGGCGTTTACAATGCCACAGCGCATGATTTTTACTTTCGCTGACCGATCAGCAGCTGCCGCACACTCCAGATGGTCAGCGCGAGCAACCCGAACAACACAAGCAGGCTCGCTGTCTGTCCTTTGGGCCCTTGTGGCCAACTGAACGGCAATTCCGCGACGCTCGGCTCGCTGGGCTGAACGTGCGCCGCAGCGCTTTGCGCCAACGGGCGTTCATGGCTTTGCGGTTGGATCCACACAGGATCCGTGAATTGGCGGCTGAGCGCGCGCCGAATGGCTTGCAACGCCTCGCCGTGCCAACGCCACGCATCGCGATCGCAAACAACGGCAAACTGCGGCACATCCAATTCGCCACTGGGCACTTTGGGGGCTTCCAACTTCAATTCAAGCACTTGTGCTTCACCAGCCAGTTTGAACTGCAGCATCACCTCATCGCGGCCGATTTGTGCGGAGCGCAGTTCAACGTCGGCGGCGATGGCGCTGGGCTTAGAAAGGGCATCAAAACCGGCGGCAACGCTCGGTTTGAGGACCGCGTCGGCATAACACGGCAGGGCAATCAGCAACAAAAGCAGAACAAGAACACGCATCTAGGGCCTCCCGGTGGCGCGGTCTAGCATCATTTGCACCGGCCCGCGTTGGGCGCGGCGCTGGCCGAGCGAAGTTTCAAACAAACACGGTGGTGCGCGGCCATCTTGCTCGGCGCAGACCTGACTGTCGACAAAGCGCTGCAAGATCAGCACACCGTGGCGCACAGCCTGCGCGGGCACCTGAAGTTCATCGGCCGTTCGCGCGGCAATTTGGCGGCCATTCCCCTGCAAGCCCACGATCTGCCAAGGACACTGTCGAGGCTGCAAAACTTGAACAATCCAATCGGCCGGCTGACGATCCACCGGCAAGCGCACCTCGGCCACGTACGGCAACGGGGTGGCCAGCGTGTGGCTGCGAAAAAATGCCCGCGGACTGATGCTGGGCCGACCTCGCACAAGTTCGCTCGGCAGTTGCAGTTTTTGGCAATTGAACTGCGAGCCTTGGGTCGTGGGTTTTTCGCACATTTGCGCTTGCGCCCATTGCAGCGCGCTGGTCGGTGGGTCGGCTAGTTCGATTGCTCGCGGGTGGCCTTTGTCTGAACCTTGAATTTGTAGGGTTTCTAGCCAAAAAGTCGAGTCGGGGCGAGGCGGTTCGGCTGGCAGGAACGCGCCCAGCGCGTGGGCGATGTCGCGGCAGCCCGTCGCCTGCACGCGCAGCGCGATAGCACCGAAACCAATCCGTTTATTTGCCAACTCAGCGGCTTGTGCCTGCACGGCACGCAGCGGCGGCAACGGATTGTGGGTGTGCGGCGGCCGCGTCATGAAAAACATTAGCAAAAGCAGGGCACTGACGCTGGATACACGCGGAAAACGCCAAGCCAGCGCGATGCACAACCCCGGCAATACCGGCAAAAGATAGCGCAGCGGCAACTCAGCGTGCTGGTGCGCCGCGAACAACACGACGCCTAGCCAAGGTGCGAGCAACAGCGCCAATTGCAACTTCTTATTCTGACGCAGTTTATCGGCCGAATTGGCCGTAATGTTTGCGGCCAGCAACAGCAAGCCCAGGGGCACTAGCACACGATGTTCCTGCAACCACTGGAAATTCAGCGCGCAACTGCCTGGCGAAACCAGCAACAACGTGCCCGCGAACAGCAGCAAAAACTGCAAAAGCGCGCGCCGGTGCGGCAGGGTCAGCAGCAAGACCGGGAGCAAGACCCAGGCCAATAGGTGGAGATCACAAGCAATGGCCAGCCAAATCGGCAAAATCCAAGCCTGCGGCCGCGGGCGGCGCAAAAAGATCAACCAGCCAAACGTCAGCGGCAAAATCAGCAGACTGGGTTGCCACAAGATGCTGCGATCGGGCATCGGCGCAAGGGCCGCCAACAGCAGAAGCCCCGCCGCCAAACCGCGCTGCTGCGCCAAGACGCCCACGGCCAAAGCTTGCGCGAGCACGACAAAACCCTGAATGAACAACAGATTGTGTTGGGTCAGCGTCCACAACGCCGCGAGCATCTGCGGCCACAGTGAACCCTGCATCGCGCCGAGCGAGGCGTGCGGACCCGTGGTGCGACACCAACCGAACTCGGCGCAATCGCGGGCATCGATCAAATCGCGGATCGCGTCACCGTGAATTTGCAAGGGTTCTGAAGCCAGACAGAGCATAGCGGTCGCCAACAACCAAAAGAGCAGCCATTGCAGCGGCGGTTTTTGCTTCAAACTGGCGATGAGCGGGCGCAGGGACATCGCCGCATGCTTGGGCCAAACGCGTTGACGACGCAAGTAGTGAATCATCTGCTATTGCCGCGCGTCAAACACTTGAACCCAACGGCGCGCGGGCATACGCTGACGGCTGCGCGGGTTGCGGTGTTGGGCAAGTTTGCGAAGATCCTTGAGAGAAAAGTGCACAAAACCCTAAAATTGCTTGTGTACTTTGTCGCGACCGCCTTGGTTGCGGCCCCTGCTTTTGCGGGTTGGGGCGCGCGCAAGGTCGATGCGCCAAAACCTGTGCACAAAACAGGAAAAAATTCAGAGCGTGGCAAAGCACAGCCGCGGCCAAACGCAACGGAGGCCAAACCCGCGCCTGAAGATCTGGTGGCGCGGGTGGCGACCGCACTGGCCAAAGCGCCTAAATTGAATGGCCAAGTGGCGCTTAAGCTGCTCAAAGAATGCGTGGCGGTGCGCGATATGGCCCAAGCGCTGCTGTTGGCGCAGGCGATTGCCGATTTGCCCAATGCAACCGCGGAATTGCTCAGCGATGCGGCCGCCGCCCTGTCCAACGGCGCTGAATATCCTGTGCAAAAGCTTTTGTGGCAGCGCGCTTATGAAAAAGGCAAAGGCCATCCGGCGCTGTCAGGACAAATTGCGCTTGGTTACGTCGATTCCCTTTTGGCGGCGGGCGATTTGGCGCGGGCACAAACCGTCCTGACCGAGTCGCTCGCCAAGGCGCCGCGCGGCCAACGCCGCGGCTTTTTGGACCGTTTGGTTGCCATCGCCAAGCAGGAGGGCGACGCGGCCACGCTGATGGAAAAGCTGCGCGCCTTGCGTGATCCAGACGCCGTGGCCTTGATTGCCAAAATGCTGGAGGAAAGCGGCGACGATGATCAGGCGGTGCTGGAGCTGAAACAAGCGTGGAAACAATGGCCTGGGCATCGCGGGTTGCAGGCGGCGTATTTGGCGCTGCTCAACCGCTTGGGTTTGCGCGATGAATTGCATGCGCTGGTGGCGCAAGTTGTGCGCTTGGCTCCGGCCGATCCGCTGCCGTGGTTGACGCTGGTTGATGCGCACATTTCAGCCCGTGAATATTCACAAGCTCAAAAGATTGCAGATGAATTGATGCTTCGCTATCCCAGGCACGACGTGCTGCTGCAAGCGCTCATCGATCGGGCGCAGCGAGTCGGTGCGGCCAACGGGCGGATTGAAAAACTGTTCGAGCTACTGCTGCAAAGCAAGCCACGCGAGGCCCAATACGTGGAAGCCTATGCCGAATGGCTGCTGACCCGTGAGCCCGCGGATGAAGTGCGCGCCATGGCCGTGCTCGATCGCATGCCCGGGCGCGATTACGACAATTTGCTCAAGCGCGGCGGGCTGTTGTTGGCGCATAACCGCATGAAGTTGGCGCGGGTCACCGCGGAAAAATTGGCGGTGCTCCGAGCAGATGACCCCAAAACCCAGCGTTTTTTTGCGATGTTGTACGACAAGGACGGACGCTGGGCCGACGCCGAAAAGCGTTGGCGCGTGCTAATCGCGCTGCCGGAAAAGCCAGAACCAGCCGATCGCGCCCGCGCCTTGGAAGCGCGCCAAGCGCTGGTGAGCCTGTACCGGCGGCAAAACCTGACCGTGGAGCGGTCGCGGCAACTTTACGACAGGGTGCAAACCAAGCAGAGCGATCTGGCTGAAACCTTGCTGTTTTTTGACCTGCACAACCAACTGGAAGGCAGCAAAATCTTGCTGCAAAGCGCCGATTGGAGCGGATTGACGTTGACGTTGCGCAAACAATTTAGTGATGATCCTGAAATCCTGAGTTTTTTGATTGCAGGGCTGCTGCAGCACGCCAAATTGGCGTTGGCCGTTGAACTGCTGCAAGAACTGGTCAAACTGGACGACGACGCCGCTGAACCGCTGCTGGTGCAGGTCGCGGAGACCTCACTGGCCCGCGGCGAGTTGGCGGTGACGCAAAAGGCGGAAAAGCTGCTGCTGCGCGAGGGCGGCTCACAACCACCGACGATCAGTGTGTTGTTGCGCCTTGGCGATTTGCACTTGCGTTACGGCGATGTCGCCGGTGCCACCGCTATGTTTCGCCGCGCCGCCGCCGACAACCCGCGCGACACCCGCGCAATGGCGCGTTTGGCCACGCAATTTCGCAGCGCCGGTGCCGAGGACGATGAAGCCCATGCGCTGCGCGAAGTCATCGAACGCGCCGCCGAAGCCGATGAAATCGACAGCGCCGGCCAACGTTTGCTGACTTTGGCATTGGCAGCTGGCCAATTGGCTGAATTGGTGCGTTGGCTCGACAGCGTGTTGCCGCACCACATCCGCCGCGATCTGATCGAACGGTTGCGCTTGGCGGCATACGACACGTGGCTGCGCAATGCACCTTTAGATCATGCGCTTGAGGAGCTAGGCGCGCAAAAACCCACTGGGCCACCGCCCAATTCGGGCGCTCTTGGCGATGCTTTGGCCAGCGGCGACTTGGCCTTGCAAGTGCGCGCATTGCGCCAACTGAGTTTGCTGGGCAAACCCGTGCCGACGGCCGTGGCGATTGAACTTTTACACAGCAGCAATCCGGTGTTGCAACGCGATGTCACCTTGGCGCTGGGTGCGTCGGGCACGCCCGCGGCCGCCGTGTTGCTGACCGGCCTGATGAGCCACGACGGTCCGGCCCAGGACGAAGAAGTGCATCTAGCTCAACTGGTTGCCCTGTGTCAGCTGCCTGCGACCCCGATGGCTGAACCGCTTTTGGCCTCGGCCATGGGCCGCAATGACTTGCCATTGGCGTCGCTGTGCCTTGGTCGCATCGGCGAAGGCGGGTCGCTGGATAACTTGGCCAAACAGCTCAATAGCCAGCGCGGCGAAATGAGTTTGGAGCCGATTTTGGCCGTCGGCGCCATCTTGGGCCGCGCCCCCGCTATTCACGGCGATGCGCTGCAAAAGCTGCTCGATCTGAGCCCCGCCAACAAACGCTCGCAAACCGACTATGCCAAACAAAGTGCAGTGTTGTGGGCACTGGCGGCGACGCATCAACCCCGCGCGCGCGCCGAACTTTTGCGCGTCGCTACACAGGCCCAAGGCGCGCCGCTGCGGCGCATGGCCGTGGTGTTGTTGGCTTTTGCCGGCGGCCCGCTGCAAATCAGCGCCCCGCCCACGCCGGTGGGCGAAGCGGACGCGCTGCACGACTTCCGCGCCCGCGCCGTGCGCGCGACGCTTTGGCCGTGGCTCGATCCCGAGCGTCTGGCGCCGGCCCTGCTGGCGACCGATGCGGAATTGGCTGAGTTTGCAGGAGAAAATCTTGCAGATGCCGCATCGCCGCAACGGGCGACTTTCTGCGCTGGCTTTGCGCAATGGCTGACAGTTGGGACTAAAGTGGGGGTTTTTTGTACAGCGGGTGGCGGATCCGGTTTGAGTGGGCGTAGGGCAACATTTGACAAATGAACCCCGCCCGCCAAATACCGCGCCACCCCAACTTGGAGAAAATCGATGCGCATTTCAAAAACAAAACTCGGCCTTTTATCCACAATCCTCGCTTTCGGTTGCACAACCACATCCGGCGGCGCCGGCACGGGCACGAGCGCACCGCTCACGATCGACACGCTCACCCCCGCGTTTGTCAGCGCCTATTGCAAATCTGCCAGTTCTTGCCCGACTTCATATCTATGGTTTGCCTCGCCGGATAGCTGCGCCACTTTGTTTGGCGCCAAATTATCCAGCATGGAGGAACCCGCCTTGGTCAAGGCTGGCCGGCTGACGTTCAATGCGGACAAAGCCGCGGAATGTTTAGCAGCGATCAGTGGCGGCAGCTGCGCGCTTGAAAAAGGCGGGCCCCAAGCGTGCCGCGACGCTTTCGTCGGCGTCGTCGCCACCGGTGCAAGTTGCGAGGATGATAGGGTCTGCGTTAGCCATTGGTGCAAGGGCGTGAACCAAAAATCTGCTACCAACACATCAGGTTGTGGCGTGTGCACAGAAGCCATCAAAGTCGGCGAGGCCTGCACGGGCACTGGTTGCGCTGTCGGCTCCAAATGCATTGGCGACAAGTGCGTCGCCGACGGCAGCGTTGCGGTCGGTGCGGAATGCGCGGGTGAATCCAGCTGTGGCGCCAGCGCTTTTTGCGACTACGACGGCAGTAAGCAGAAGTGCGTGGCCTTCGCAGCCAGCGGTGAAGCGTGCAAAAGCAGCTCAGCGTGCGCCGGTGGCCTGATGTGTTTGGCCAAGGCCATGACGGATAAGTCTGGCACCTGTGGCGCCGCGCGCAAACTCGGTGACGCGTGCTTTGCCATGGGCAAACCCGGGCAAAGCGGTGGCGATTGTGGCCCCGGCTTGGCTTGCGGCATCATCGGCGACCCTGACGGCAAAAGCGTGCCGAAATTGAACTGCGTCGCCCAGAAGAAAATGGGTGAAGCCTGCACTTCCTACTGGGAATGCGGCATGTTGGACGCGGTGTGTATTAGCAGCAAATGCGCGGCGTGGCCGGCAATCGGCCAACCTTGCGCCAAGGTGGTCTTTAGTTTTAGTTGCGGTCAAAACGCCATGTGCAACAAGGACGGCAATTGCGCCGCTTTGCCCAAAATTGGTGAAGCCTGCACCGACCTATGTGCCCAAGGCCTGAGCTGCAAATTTACGCCAGGTGCCAACGACGGCAAATGCGCCGCCCAACCCGCCGCTGGCGATGTCTGCACCCAAGACATGGATTGTCATTACAGCGGCCTGAGCTGCGGCGCCGACAAGAAATGCGCGGCGATGGTTTGTAAGTAGGTCGCCTAAGGCCGTCGTGGCGGCTACCCGCTGTAGCCGA
>CAMDBH010000057.1 GCA_945889325.1 Klebsiella pneumoniae | reverse complement strand
TCTGGGCAGCGCTCGCGTCCTGTCCCGGAGGGACATCTCGAACTGTAGCGGTGGACTTCAGTCCAACGCGTTGCCGCGATTGAGGTTTTCTTCGATTATTGCCCGCGGCCTCAGCCTAACGCCCCGTGATCGTTCTTGCGATAGCCCTGCTGACACGCCCCCGTCGACAAAAAAGCCGCCAACTCCGAGCAATACGGCGCCAAAACCGCAGCTTGTCTCGCAAGGCACACGGTCGTTTTCCGACGCGGCGAACAAGATTGCCGAAGCCGCGGCGGTGCATGAATCGTGCGAGGCGGCGATCAAAGAGGCTGGGAAAATCACGGACGAAGAGCGGCAGGCATTACTCGCGAAGTGCAAAGTCATGATGAAGTTTGACTTTCGTTTCGATGGCTTTCAAGGCACTGAGACGTCGCACGCGGTGCTCAAGTCAGGGGCTTTCGGATTTGGACTTTCATTGGCAAATGGCCAAATTCAAGCAGAGGCCACGGCTGGCCCCCATAGTACGCCCCTTGTGTTCACAGGTATTCAAAAAGGAAGATGGTATCGGGTGATTTGGGCGGCGACGAAAGACACCGCGGATGAGCATTTCGCCCATTTCAGCCGGTGGAATTCGCGGACCGGTGGATATGAAGCCGGTTCAGCCTCCACCGACTGCGTTTATCAGACCTTCGACGATGCCCTGCCGTCACCGGGCACCGTCTACGTCGGGCACGACGGCGGCAGCGACGCCAGCAACCATTTCCACGGCCGCATAGATAACCTGCAACTTCTCAACTACATGTATACGAGTCGACCGTCCGCCTGCACCCAGCAATAGGCGGTCGATCACATGAAAACCAAGCAACGTCAGGCGATTGGCAGGTATTTCGCTCGCGCCCATTCGCTGGGGATCGCCTTGTCTGCGGCGTGCTTCGCGCTAACTCTCGCGCTCGGCTGTAGCCGCCCGCCGACCGCAGGCACCGTCAGCGCCACTGCGGAGGCGGATGTCGATGCAGACACTGCATTTTTAGAGGTAGATGCAACGTTGCCGACAGCAGATGCTGACCCCCCGCTGCTGGACACGGTCAAGGATGGTGCATCGGATTCCGGCGATAGCCAAACGCCAGATGCTGCCGACGCGCAACTCAACCCTATGTGCCAGTTGGAATTACCGCTGCCTGGGCAGCCTTGCCTGAAGGTCGGGGAAATCCGTTGTACCAATCTGGGTGCTTTCGCGTCAACGCTCGGTGCTGGCTTTTGTGCGAGACCCAACTTTGTCGAATGCTCAGCCGATTCAAATGGTCAAAATTTATGGAAAATGGGCGATTGCGCAGCGCTAGCGCCTGTCGTCCCATCCGGTTGCGGCAAGCCGAGTTGCATGATTTGGGGAACGATTCATCGCTGTCAACCGACGCAGTTCGATGGCAGTGACGATGCCGTGGTGGGCGGCATTAAAATTTCCTATGGTGGCACCGCCGTTTGCCCGAACATGCACGGCTTGACGACCTGCGGCGGATCGTACGTCGAGGGTTGCAGATCCCTTGAAGAACTAGGTCCCATCGCCGCCGACGTCAAGGCACACTTCCCCAAGTGTGGCCAATACTTGGATTTGGGCTACTACATTTTTCCAATCGTACCATGCGGTTACAAGGCGTTGTCGTGTCCGTGCAAAAACAAGAACCCGCCGCCGCCACCCGCGCCGATGTGTGCGAAAACGGAGTACATTTTGCAGTGTTTTGTCGATCCCGCCGACAGCCAGCCGAAATGTCAGCAAACCTGCAAAGATGTCGGGGCGGAGGGGTATTGATACCGATTGCCCTGCTTTGACCACCCCAAATGAAAAACAATAGTATTTCAACGCCTCATGAAACTAAACAACGTCAATCCGTTGGCACGTCACCCGCGCGGAGCTTAGGGGCCGGGCAATCTCTCCGGCTGCTGTTCGGTGCAGTGACAATTTCGGTCGCTTGTAGCCGTCCACCCGGCGCCGCCCCAGCGGTAGTCAGCGAGACGGCGGGAATCGACGCCGATGTGCCGCTTTTGGACGTCGCCTCGCTGGTGATGCAGGACGACGGGGGCGACGCGCCGATGGATAGTGCCGGTGATACGCAATCAGATTCTCCGGATACGAAGAATGGGAGCTCCGCAGACGCCAAACTCGACCCGCTGTGTGAACTGGACTTACCGACGCCGGGTGAGCCGTGCGCCAAAATTGGCGAAATTCGCTGCACGAACGCGGGTGCCTTCGTGTCGACTTTGGGCGCCGGCTTCTGCTCGAGGCCAAATTACCTTGTGTGCGAACCCGATGAGGCTGGCAAGCAAAGCTGGAGAATCGATAGTTGTGAATCAGCAACACCCACCGTTGCGTTTGGCTGCGGCAAGCCGAGTTGCATGATCTGGGGCGCTGCTCATCGATGTCAACCGACAACCTTCCACGGTGAAGGGACAAATCCGACCGTCGGCGGAACCAAGATTTCGTACGGGGGCACCGTCGTTTGTCCAAACATGCATGGCGTCACAAACTGCGGCGGATCCTACGTCGAAGGCTGCCGGTCGCTTGAGGAACTAGGCCCGCTTGCGGCGGACGTCAAAGCGCATTTCCCTAAATGCGGGCAGTACCTGGACATGGGCTATTATATTTTCCCAACTGTCCCGTGCGGTTACAAGGCGTTGTCTTGCCCGTGCAAAAACAAGAACCCGCCGCCGCCACCCGCGCCGATGTGCGCGAAAACGGAGTACATTTTGCAATGCTTTGTCGACCCCGCCGACAACCAACCCAAATGCCAAAAAACCTGCAAAGCTGTCGGGGCGGAGGGGTATTGAGCGCCTTCGCTCGTGCATTGTTGTCCGAACCGCCCTGAATCATTCACTAACTAGACACTGTCGAAAGAAAAACGACCGTGCAGCCACCCCCGTGCGCTTTGCGTAGGTTGGCCTGGCAGCAGCGCGTAGATAATCGCGTTGGCATCCACGACAATCTTCAAAGGTGGGCCTCGTGCCGCAACTCAGAGGCTGTGAAATATCCATTTCACAGCTGCTGAGCAGGGGTCAGGTCTTAGCAGTTTCTGCGTGCCTGTTCGGTAAGTTATTGATATTATCGAGTCTATGCAATGGAATCCGAGTAGGCGGCTGGTCGATCGGCAGAAATTGCTAACACCAGACCCCATTTGAGAGCGGTGAAAAGGTTTTTTCACACGCCCTCAGGGACTTCTTCATGGTCGATTTTGACCGTAGGTGCCAGCTCGGCCTGCGCCGCATCGAAAGCTCGCAGAGCAGCGGGCAGGTCGTCGGTCGTAAATGCGGCATCAAGAACAACGTGTACCCGACCGCCCGGGCACCCAGTTGCGACGAGCACCCAGCCAAGGTCGTCAGCGATGACGTCAATTTCTATGCGTTCCTTTTTACGTCTGGTTGGGGTCAGTCGGCGACTGCCGTCGGCGATGCAGCCGTCGGTCCATTCAAGGCCAACCCTTTGCCACCCGCTGAAATTAGACGAATTTCCGCCAAATGTTAAACCATCGTCGTGCCCAAAATCGGGATCGCCCGTGCGTCGCGCGAGCGGGGCCAAAGAAAGAGTGCGACGAGATAGTGTCCGCGCAGGCGGACATCTCAACTGTGAGCCCACCAATTCATTGGCGTCGGCTCCGTTTGGGCGCTGCCCAAACGCGGCGGATTGACCATTTTGAACGGACCCCCAAACCGGATCCGCACCCGTCTTAGCGTTGCCCCCTTGATTCTTCGCCGCTCTTGCGCTACTTGCACTCGCCCGCGGCCGAACACCGGACCAAGCAGCGGTGCAAAGGGCAACTTGGCCAGTATTCGCGAACAAAATATGGGTCCGCACGCGTCGGCACGGCGCAAGCCGCCGGCGGTGGCTTTTTGGCTCAGTGGGCTTCTTATGTACGCAGCTGTGGCACTGGCCGTGGGTCGTGAACGCGTTGCGCCGGTTGAACCGCCTGTAAATCAGGGCTTTTCTTTGGTGGATCGCCTAGAATTTGCCCAAGTGAGCGTTTTGCGCAACGGCAAAGAAACACCGTGTGCGTGGGTCGGTGAGCAGCATCGCTTTGTTTGCGGCACTGAAGCATGGGCTTTTGTCGGCAATTACGCTGGGATGGCTGACGGGCAAACGCTGCGCTGCATTTGGATGCATCCGCACGGTGGCGGCGCCACCACGATCATGCGCTGGGCCAAAGAACGCATCGGCAACCGCGCCGTCGGCCGGTTGGTGCTTTTGGATGACGTCGGGCCGGGGGCCGATGTACGCCTCAAACTGTCGATTGACGGCCAGACGATTGCGACTGCCAAAACGGCCGACTCGCGCGAAGTGGGTGAATTTGACCAGCCTATCCTGTTCGGTCCGGCCTATGGCGAGGTCCGACTTGAACTGAGCGCCGCTGACCATGGCTGGCGACTGGCCTGCGCGGAGCTGCGGACGACGGGCGCGCGCGAAACGGCCAAAACCGCAACAGACACGCCGACACCGGCCGCGGAGCCGGCTGGCGCTGCGCCGCGCGGTCCAATTGGGATGCCGCTTGTGCCGACCGCGGAGGCCGCGCAATGAGCGAGGACAAACGCGCAGAAGAAAAAGCGAGCGCTGCCGCAGCTGACACCAAACCGACTGCCGCGCCAAGCAAAGAGGAAGTGTCGGCCTATGTCAACGCGCCAACTGTTGATATTGTTAAAGAAAAATCGGATATCATGCTGGACGAAGCGCGCTTCTCGGCGCCGACTTTGCCTCCTGCGTTGACGGTGCCGGCTGTGGCGCCGGTTGCGCCGCCAACTGCCGCGCTACCTGTGGAGCCCCAACCGCCAGCCGCCCGCCCGCCCGCGGCTCCCTCGCGCATGTTGGCGATTGCCAACCATGTGGCCGCCGTGGTGATTGCGTTTGGCGTGGCGTTTAGTTTGATTCGCAACGAACCGTCCATTTCCACCACAGCCGGACCGTGGCTGACGGCGCTTGGCCATCCCGCGACCGCGGACGACGCGCCGTTCAGCGGCATTTTGCGCTTTTTTGCTGCGCACTTGGGCAATTCCGCCCATTCCGCCGTCGGCGTCTGGCAGTGGCTGTGGGCGGGCACGTTGTTGCTGATGCTTTGGCATCTTTTGCAGCATTTGCGCAATTGGCTCACGGCCGCGGTCGCCCTCGCTGCGCTGGTGGCATGGCCGACTTCGCGCGAGTTGCTCACGACATTTGGCAGTGAAATCGTCTTAATCACAGGTAGTTGTGCGCTGGCATTGGCCGCGTTGCACCTGCAAGATCGGCCGATTTGGGCCGTGCTTGTGGGCGGAACCGGTCTAGGCGTGCTGGCCATGGCCCACCCCATCGGACCGTTTGTGGCGCTGCCGCTGTTGTTGGTGCCGCTTTTGCTGCCCGCGCAGCCAGCGGCCAACGATCAGGAAAACGGCGACTTGCAAGGATTTGCCGCCCGGCCCGTCTGGTTGCCGTGGTTGGCGCTCGTCCTAGTGGCGTTGGCGGTCATGTCGCGTGTGGCCGGAAAAGACGCGTTAAAACAGTGGCTTGCGGGCGCACTCACGGTCTTGCGCGCGCCCGTCAGCGGCCTGCAGATGGGCTGGGCGTCGTCGCTGCCTTTGCTTGGGCCCCTTGTCGCGCTTGCGGCCCAAATACCGATTAGCTTGTTGCTGCCCGCTTCCGGCGCCTTGGCCCGCGGCGCACGGCAGCGAAGTCAAGGTCTTGCGCCGCTTGCCGGCACCGTATTGGCTTGGCTGGTCGTTTTGGCCTTTGCCGGACACCCGCTGCCCGGCATTTTGGACAGCTTGTTGGTACTTTCGCCGTTTGTGGTCGTGCTCGCCGTCATGCACCTGCATGATATCATGTTGGTGCTCCTCGACGATCAAGTCAAAGATCGCCGCACGCAGCTGGCCGTGTTTGGCGTCATGCTGGTGCTCGCCGCGTGGGCGGATGTCCGCTTGGGTCGCGACGACCGCCGCACGCTGCTGGGGCGTATTCCGCAAGTGTTGAGCATGACTGCGCCGATTCGGCCAGCGGCGGTGACGCCAGCGGACATCGACCTGCTGACCCAAACCCCTGACACAACGGCGATTTTCCCTGGACGTCCCGGCGGCAATCGCTTGGGTGCCGCGCTAAAAACGCTGCGATCGTCCATGCAGCCGATCGCCTACGCGGCACCTTTTGCCAGTCATTTGGCGCTGGTACCCGCCGCCAGCAGCAGCATCGTTGAAGCGACTTTTCGCGAATTGGGCCAGCCGGTGATGTGCACGCCCGACAAGCGCAGTTGTTTGGTGCGGTTGACGACCGGGCCGTTGCCTAAGTAGCGTCTACTTCAACCGCTCATCCAGTGAACTTTTCTCTTCCCCGCCGCTTTTTTTCACCACGACTTTTTTCACCGGCGCTTTTTTGGCGTCCGTTTTGGCTTCTTCCGCCGCCGCTTGCAGTTGCACCTTGAGGCGCGGCGCATCGTCTTTGCGCACAGTCACCGTTTGGCGCTGATGCCCCGCGAGGCTAAGCGCCGCACTCAACTGCTGCCCCGTTTTTACATGCAATTGGACCGGTGTGTTGCCGACCTCCTTGCCATCGACCACGACCAAGGCGCCGGCCGGCTCAGAAACAATTTCCACAGACACTTCATCGCTCTGGGCAGTATCGGCCGCTGCCACCGCGCCAGCATCGATTTGCCCAACCGCCGCGACTGGCGCGGCCTTGGCGGGTTGTTCGGCGCTGGCCTCTGGCACGCCGGCCTTTGGCGCTGCGTTCACGGTATCGGCCGGTTTGACCTTGTCGCCACCGCCAAAGGCAAAGCCAAGGGCGATCGCTGCGGCAACCACAATGGCAATCGCGGCGATCCACGGGCCTTTGGACGCATTTTTCGCGGGCGCCGCGACCGGATACAAGTCGGGCACAGCGACATCAGGGGTCGGCGCAGGTTCGACCAAACTGCCGGCCTGCGAGAAAAAGCCAAACGTCGGATTATCCGCCATCATTTGTGGGATCGGCATTTGGGCGCCGGGCAGCGCTCCCGCAGGCGTGCTGCCCACAGTGCCGCCTGGCGGCGCGGTAGGCGGCAGGCCCGGCGCTTTGGCCGGCGTCGTCGAATGGGGCGTAGGCACTGAATAAGCAGCAGTTCTAGCCACTTCCTGCGAATCATACGCCGACGTTTGTTCGCTTTCCAACTCCTCCTGCGTCGACATCTGGCTGCCGATTTGCAGCCGCGGTGAGCGCAACGTCTCCGTTTTTTGCTGGCCGCGGCAGGCGTCTAAAGCTTGGCGCATTTCAATGGCGTTGTTAAAGCGATGTTCCGGATTTTTCGACAGCGATTTTTCGATCACTTTGACAAAACCTTCACTCAGCGCCGTCATCGACACCTTGCGCAGATCGGGCGGATCGTCGGTTACGTGACTCAGGAGCACCGACAGCGGATTTTCACCCTCAAACGGTGGACGACCGGCCACGCACTGAAACAGCAGGCAACCCAATGAATACAAATCACTTCTGCGATCCAGCGGCCGGTTCTGCGCTTGCTCGGGGCTCATGTAAGTCGGCGTGCCAAAGGCCTTGCCGGTGCCGGTCAAATTGCTGCCCAAGCGCTTTGCAATGCCAAAATCGAGGACTTTGACCACCGGATCGTCGCCTTCGACCTCGTGCAGAAAAATATTGTGCGGCTTCAGATCGCGGTGGACCAAGTTGGCCAGATGGGCTTCTGCAAGGCTTCTGAGGATTTGCACACCCAAAGCCACCGTTTCTTCTTCGGAAAGCACTTGGCCATTTTGAATGCGCTTGCGCAGCAGTTCATTGAGCGGTTTGCCGCTCAACAGTTCCATGGCGATGTAAAGCGCGCCGCCTTCGGTCTGGCCAAAGTCAAAAACACGAATTGTATTAGGGTGTTTAAGTGACGCCGTGACTTGCGCTTCGGCAAAAAAGCGTTGAATCACGTCGCTGTCATCGCCATCCAACGAAACTGCGAGCAATTTGATCGCCATATCCTGATCGGTGGCAATGTTGGTCGCTTTGTAAACCGAGCCAAAACCACCTTGGCCGATCATCGGCCCGATGCGATAACGTCCATTGACTTCAGTACCTTCGGTCAGGCGACTGTCCGGATTTTGCGCCAGCACGAGTGTAGCGGTGCCGTCGTCCGGGCAACGCGCTTCTTGGGACTTTTTGCCGCACTTCGGGCACAATCGCATCAAAGCCAACGCTCCGCTTCATATTCGCGTGCAGGCGACTTCAGGTCCCCCGCCAAAATGTCCCGTACTTGCGCCAACGCCGGCGGCAAATCGCCAAAAATCACTGTACCATCGTCCAGGATGTGAATCGCGATCTGCTGGCGCGGCACGATGGGCAAAGCCGTCAAATCTTTGGACAAGTCTGGATTTTCTTGCGGTTGCACCACGCCAGCCTCATGCAGCGCCCGCGATCTTTACAATCCGCGCGCCGAACCGGCCTTGTACTCTTTTTGCTCTTCAACGGGAAGTTGCCCGTCAAAAAATGCCTGATCATAGCCATACACGTCGGCGCCAAACGCGACATGGCCTTTTTCATCCACCAGAACAGATACATAGTCGATATGCACCCAAATCTGGTTTTTCAACTGCACGATTTTTTCTTCTTTTTCTTTGATCGCGTCCTTGATTTGGCTCGGCGACATGCCTTTGTCGCGGCTCAGGATCAAGTTGGCCAGTTCGATCGGATTTTGCGTGCGAATGCAACCGTGGCTAAACGCGCGCCGCGCTTTGGTAAAAAACTGTTTGAACGGCGTGTCGTGCAAATAAATGTTCCACTTGTTCGGTCCGCGAAATTTCACGTCGCCCAGCAAATTCGCTTTGCCCGCCGCCTGATAGACCACTTCACTGCCGTCGGCTTGCATCTCACGCACGTACCCATGATCTTCCAAAAACCGCGGATTTTTCATCATTTCCCTGCCGATCTCCAGTTCCACCACCCGCTGCGTCGGATACCAGCGCGGCGCCAAAATAACTTGCGTCATCTTCCAGCTAAACAGCTTGGTCCGGTTAATTTTTCCTTTCATTTGCGTACCTTGGTCGGTATCCGTGTCGTTATTGCCCACGATCACCTTGTGCTCTTGCACCACGTCACTGCCATCCATGACCCAAAGCCGCTGAAAGGCCACGTTGACCCACACATAAAAATCTTGCGGATCGCGACCTTCTGACTCACGCAGCCGCTGCAGCGCCAATTGGATCAGTTTGAGGCGCTGCGCAGCCGGCATGTCAAATTCTTGCACCGCGGTCTTGGACAAAGTCGGTTCGACCTCCAGTTGGTGTCGCGCTTGGAAAGTTGCAAAGGCCTCACTCAGCGTTTCATCAAAAATTTCAGCGCTGCCGACCTCGTATCCTTCAACGGCCAGCCGTTGGCGCAGCGCCGCGATGAATGGCCCCCCTTCCCCTTTGGCCAATTTTTTGCCCGCAGCGACCTTGGGCAAAGGCTGCCAACCACCAGCATCTACAAGCTTTTTGTAATCATCGTAGGCTTGGAGCAGGGCGGCATATTGCGGATGCGTCGGCCACGTCTTTTTCAGCGCGTCGGCCATGTGATCTTTGCTCAGCTTGAGTTCTTCAATTATTTTGTCGGCATTCACATCAGACAGCCGCCGAATCTGCGCCGGTGCCATGTATTTCACCGGATGCGCCGGCAGACCTAATGTAAAATCAACGATATAGCGAATGACAGCGCGGCTGATTTCCACGTCGGCATTTAAGATCGCCGCGCGATCGGCCCCAGCCGCTTTGCCCAGATCGGCAACGGCGGCATCTAGGGCCCGCAGACCCTCAGGGCCCAACTTGTCGCCACCGGCTTTGATCAACGCAGCCTCACCGCTTGCGCCGCCGCGCAACCAGCCCGAAGCAGCGCCTGCAACCAGCGATGCACGCGGGATTTTCTCTAGTGCCAGCCATACTTTGCGTTCGGCCGCAAAGGTGTCGACAATTTTTTGATTGGCCGCATCCATCTGCGAGAATCGGTAACCGCTGCGGTCTACACCGTGGCGATCCAAATCGGCAAACAGCGCCAAAACGGCCTTGCCGTCGTCGCTGAGCGCACCGTCCCCAGAAAAAAACCTCGGTTTGATCGCTGGATAAAGGGCCTTTAGCACTTTGGCGTCGGCGGCAGAACCTTTGATTAGCTTTTGAATTTCAGCGCTATCCGCCGCGTCGAGGGCCTTTTGTTCGGCCGTCAGTCGCGCGGCAATTTCAGCCAGCGTCGGCGCGTGGGCGGGGGCCGCGATCGGCTTTTGTGCTGGTGCCGCAGCCGGTTGCGCTTCTGGTGCCGGTTCTTCCGCTGCTTCTGGTTTGGGTTTTTCCTCCGGTTTGGCACCGCAGGCCGCAATTTGCAGCGAAACCAACACAACCGCCGAAATTAATAAGCTATTTTTGTTAAGCGATTCAACCATACCGACCCCGCTGCCAACAGGACGCTCAAGCGTCGCAGGTGACAATAATCGAAGATCGCCATGCGTCAACGATTTTGCCGCAATCGGCAAGCGCATCGCGCGCTTGCACTGCGCTGGGGTGACTTGGCCCCACGGGGCTGCATGTAACACATCGCATATGACGTCGATCCTATTAAATTTATAGCTGCTTATCATTTTTTTTGCGCTTGGTCCGGCCTTTGCAGTACGCAGCGGCGATTCCATAACCCGCAGCGAGGTGATCTTATGCAGGCAACCCAGCTTCCGATCTTGCAAACCCAGCGTCTGGCCGACAACTTGCGCTTCAGGCACCGCGGCGTGTTGGCCAAGGGTGCAGATCTTCAAGCGGAAGCCGTCGCCGCTGCGCTGGCCTCCGCCCAGCGTTTTGACCCCGAACGCGGTACGGCGCCGCTCACGTTTGCGTATTGCGCCATGCTCGGTCGCATCCGCGACGTGCTTGCGCGCGAACAACGCCAACAAATTTGCCGCCAACAGCTGGAGCAATCCGCGCCCAGTGAAGCCGTGGCCCCAGGTGTGAATACAGCTCAACTGGCTGTGCGCAAAGCCATTATCGCCGTATCGGCGCAGATGTTGACCGATGAGCGCTTGTTGCTGATCCAAGTGTACGGCCGCGATCGTTCGATCGCCGAGGTGGCCCGCTGTGCGCAGCGCGACAGCGGGCAACTCGAGCGCGCCCACAGCCACCTGCTGCGGCGTTTGCGGCCTAAGCTGATTGATTATGCGTAGGAGGTCAACTCAAAGGCGACAACAGCCACACCCGCGATCGGCGAGGGGCAAAAGATCGCAATGAGTTCACGGCGCCAAAATGGATGGGCCAGTGAGCAATCAAAGGATCTCAGGCACTTAATAGGAATTCCGCCGCACCTGTTGCCAAGTAATCGGGCTGAAAACCTACCAAGAACCGTGTGAGCCGTGGCTGCCGTGCGAGCCGTGCGAGCCGTGGCTGCCGTGTGAGCCGTGCGAGCCGTGGCTGCCGTGCGAACCGTGCGAACCGTGGCTGCCATGCGAACCGTGCGAACCGTGACTGCCGTGGCTGCAGTGTTCGGCCGACAAATTCACATCTCCGCCAGGCAAAACACCGCCTTCGCCGCCTGACAACGTCAGAAACGTCGACACGCGTTCTTGCTGCTTTTCGCTCATGGCGCCTTCCTCCGATGAAAGGAAGTCTGCGGCACTTTTCTTAAATTTTGGAAGCGTCTTCTTCATTTTTGCCCCATACAGGCGCCCTCGGCCCCCGATTCAGATTGCGCACCAATTCACCAATAAACTGCTTCTGAAATTGCGGACAAACTTGTCCAAAAATCGCAAAAGCAAAAACCTGTTGTCGGGGTCTATCAAACTTCTCCGCCGCCGGGGGTCGATGGCGAGCGGAAAACCGCAGATCCCCTCTCCTTCGTACCATTGCCGCCGTCGCTTGTCAACAACAGAAAAAGACTTGCTCCGCTGTTCCGATGCGGCGCGGCCGCGCTTGACCTGCGCCGCCGCGCCCGCTACACCGCGCATCGCACCGGGCGCCCCGCATAGGCGCGACGTCACGTTTGCAGGAGTTGCGCTTTGGCTATCCAGAGAAAACCAGCTATTTGCTTGCAAGATCAACTGGATACCTTCGGGGCTAGCGGCGTGCAGGTTGCGGTCAGCGGGGCGGCCGCCGTCGCGCTGATTCGCCATAGTGAATTGCCCGCCTGCGCGCCGTGGTCGCTTTGGGTTCGCGCTGATTTCGCGGCGGCTGTTGCGCCACCCGAGGCGACAATCACCCATTTGTTTTGTGATGTCAGTGCATTTGCAGAAACGGTGGCGGAACAACTTCGCCAGCAGGCCATCACTGCTTGGGCCGTTGCGGTCTTGGCCGACGGCACTACGGTCGATCCGCTGCAAGGTCTGGCGGATATTGCGCAAAGCCGGTTGCGCCTGGTGCAGGAGCCGCGCCAGTTCTTGCGCGCGCAACCCGGGCGTGTGCTCGATCTTGCTGTACTTGTTGCACAATCTGGCCTGACTCCCGCCGCAGATCTGATGCGCCACGCCCAGCGCGAAGCGGGCAACGTCTTGGGCCTTGATCGCGCCATCTGGTGTTGCCGCTTTGACGCCGTGCTGCTTGGCGATTTTGCCAGCCTAGGCCTGCAATTTTTATGCGATATTGGGGCGCTGCAGCTGATGATTCCGGAAGTTTGCGCCATGATCGACTTCCACAAATCCTGCCCCGTTCACCACAAAGACATCTGGGACCATACGCTGCAGGTAGTCGATAAGTGCCCGCCGACGTTGACCGTTCGCTGGGCGGCGCTGATGCACGACAGTGGCAAGGTTTGGACGCGCACGCTGAACAAAGGCAAGGTGCATTTTTTTCGGCATGAGGAATTGGGCGCTTCCTTGATGGAAGGCGTCGCGGGGCGCTTTCACATGCCCCCTGCTTTGCGCGATCGCGTGGTTTACATCATCGCTAACCACGCAAGAGCGAACGTTTATGCCGCTGAGTGGACCGACAGCGCCGTGCGTCGCCTCATCCGCGATATGGGCGATCACCTGCGCGACGTTTTGGCGTTTAGCCAGAGCGATTTCACCACCAAACGCCAGTGGCGAATTGCAGAAGTTCGTGCATTAACAGAAGAATTGGGGCAGCGCATTTTGCGCATTGCCGATGCCGACGCGCGCGTGCCGCCGTTGCCCAAGGGCCTGGGCGACGCCATCATGCTGCAAACGGGCCTGCAAGCGGGCCCTTGGCTGGGCGAAGTGCAAAGATGGCTGCAATCTCAATGTGATGACGGCATTTTGCCGCCGCTGCAGGATGCCGCCTTTTATCTGGCGCACGTGCAAGCCAATCGCCCAGAATTGCTGCAAATTACTCCGGGGACCGAGCGGCAACGCAAGCGCGAAAAGAATTAAGCCTTCTGGGCACTGGCAGCGTTGAGGATCGCTTCTGCGGCCAAAAGGCCCTCGATCGCCGAACTCACGATGCCGCCTGCATAACCTGCGCCTTCGGCGCATGGGTAGAGATCGGCGTGTGAAATCGACTGGCGATCGTCGCCGCGCACGATGCGCACCGGACTGGAAGTCGTGGTTTCTACACCGACAATCAGCGCTTGCTGCGTCAGGTAGCCGCGCAACTGACTTCTGTCGACTTGCTGGGCACCTTGTTGTAATGCCTTAACAATACGCGATGGCAGCAGCTTATCGATCCGCCCAGGGACCAAGCTAGGCCGGTAGCTGTATTTGGCGGGCAATGACGCAGAGTCGCGGTTGCCGACAAAATCGATCAAGCGCTGGGCCGGTGCTTTGTAAGCACCTGATCCGGCATCAAAACAACCGCGCTCCAATCGGCCCTGTAGGGCAAGGCCCAAAAGCGCGCCGTCGGCAACGTGGGCGCCAAAATCGGGGTCGTCGTCCAGATCACCCTGTTTTTCCAGATAAAATTCGTCGGCACCCAACTGGGCGACCAACGCCGCATTGGCAAAATCTGAACTGCGTTTGTCATTGGACATGCCGTTGACGTTCAAATGGCCCAGCGCTGTGGGTGAAGGTAGGATAAAGCCGCCTGGGCACATGCAAAACGAATAAACACCGCGCCGACCGGCGGTTTGCTGGGCCAAAAAATATTCTGCGGCACCAACGGCCGGATGTCTTGCTAATTCACCCAGTTGACACGCATCGATAAGCGTCTGCGGGTGCTCGACCCGCGCGCCGATGGCAAAATCTTTGCGCTCCATGCGCACATTTTGCCGCGCGAGCATGGCGTAGACATCGCGCGCGCTGTGGCCGGCGGCCAAAATCACAGGCCCGCCAAGCACTTCTGTACCATCAGCCAGCAGGACACCGCTGACTTGCGGCTTTTGTTGTCCGCGATCGCGGATCAGCAAATCGACGACTTTGGCGTCAAAGCGCAGATCGTGCCCCGCGTCCATCAGCGCGTGACGCAACACTTTCATCATCGGTATCAGGCGATTGGTCCCGACGTGCGGATGCGCCGCGACCAAGATTTCAGCCGATGCACCCATGGCGACCAAGCGTTCATAGACCGGGCGCACCAAAGGATGCTTGCTGCGGGTGTACAATTTGCCGTCAGAATAGGTACCTGCGCCGCCCTCGCCGTAGCAGAGGTTGGATTCCGCGTGCAAATGGCCGTGCACCCGCAGATCGCGCACGTGCAAATTGCGCTGTTCCACTGGCAAGCCGCGCTCGATCACGGTGCAGCGCACGCCGGCGTCGGCAAAAGCCAGCGCGGCAAACAGGCCCGCTGGCCCCATGCCGACGATGATCGGTCGCAAGTGTTGGTGATGTTTAGCAATTTGCGTTGGTTGCAGCAACGGCGGCAAGCGGTCATCGGGCGGAATTTCAGCCACATCGAAAACATCGCAGCGCACAACCCAGCTTGGAGTATAGTTTTTGCGCACATCCAACGAGCGCTTGCGCACCACGATGCTGCCAATCGCGTCTGTTGGGCGCTTTAACTGCCGTGCCACGGCCGCGATCAAAGCGGTGTCGGCAGCAGCGGGCGGCTCGTCGTTGGCAATTGGCAAACGAATTTCAAGAGTTTGCACGTTTGATCGCCCGACAGGTCAAAATTGGCGCTTTGCGCTGCGCAGCAGTGTCGTCAGCCGTGGGCCTTGGGTCAAGCGCAATTGCTCGTTGGATGGGTCGCGGGTGGCCGTTGATTCGTATAGAATCCGCAGCATGGCCGCTCGCACGCCGGTCACAGCGGGCCGGCACGGCGTTATTTGGGGTTCATTCATGCTAATTATTAGGCCCTTGTGGCGCAATCGCCTGCTGATGCCGATGCTGTTGGGGTGCCTGTTGGCCGCGCCGGCGCTAGCCGGCGATGGCGACGGCGACGGACTGGACGACGCGTGGGAAAGCGCACATTTTGGCAACCTCAAGCAGACGGCGACCGGCGACGCGGATGGCGATGGTCTAACTAACCTTGCGGAATACAACGCTGGCACCGATCCAAACGAAAAAGACACGGACAAAGATCAACTCAGCGATTTTGCCGAACTGTTTCCTGCTGGCGGCATACCGGCGAGTTCGCCGATCAAAGCGGACACGGATGGCGATTTTTTGCTTGACGGCGAAGAAGTGGCGACGTTTAAGACCGATCCGACCAAGAAAGACACCGATGGCGATGGCTTGCCGGACAACACCGAATTGCAAGTGACCAAGACCAATCCGCTGCAAGTCGATACAGACAATGGCTTTACCGACGACGGCACCGAAGTACTTTTCGATCACACCGATCCGACCAAGCCCGAGGACGACAAGAAAGATACCGATTTGGATGGGCTGCCGGATTGGCAAGAACTCAATGTTTACAAGACCAACCGCTTTGTGCCGGACAGCGATGGCGATGGGCTCAAAGATGGCGAAGAAATCCAGAAAACCAAGACCGATCCGAACAACCCCGATTCCGACGGCGATGCGCTGAAAGACGGCGCCGAAATCGCGGCCAAAACAGATCCGAACAACAAAGACACCGACACCGACGGCCTGCTGGATGGTGAAGAAGTCAATGTATTTAAGACAGATCCGTTGCTCAAGGACACGGATTGGGATTCACTGAGCGATTTTGACGAAGCCAAGAAATACAAAACCAACCCCAACAAAGCCGACAGCGACGGCGGCGGTTTGTATGATCCGGTCGAAGTGTTTGACGGCAGCGATCCAAATAACGCCGCGGATGACAAAGGCAAAGACGCGGACGGCGATGGCCTGTCGGACAATTACGAACTAAAAGTCACCAAAACCAATCCAGCCGATGCCGATAGCGACGGCGATTTTTTGAACGACGCGCAGGACGCGCTGCCGCTCAACGATCATTTGCAGACCAATCCGATCGATGCCGATACCGATGATGACGGGCTTTTGGACGGCAAAGAAGGGGGAATTTCTGCCGATGGCTCGCCCGACAAAGTGACCAAGGGCACATCGCCGCTGCTGTTTGACACCGATGGCGACAAGTTGGGCGATGGACTGGAACTGGGTTTGACCACACCGCAGATTTCAACCAAGCACCCCACCGCGACCAAATTGCCGTTTGCGGGCGATCAGGATCCGGCGAGTACCACCGACCCGTTTGGCTTTGACAGCGATGGCGATACGCTCAACGACAACGTCGAGGACGCCAACGGCAATGGCAAATGGGAGCCGTTGTTGGGCGAAACCGATCCGACCAAAAAAGACACCGACGGCGATGGGCTGGACGACGGCTGGGAGGTGAAATATGCGACCGCGGCCGGTGAAGGTCCGCCACTCAAGCCGCTTGATGCGAGCGACGGCAAATTGGACAACGACGGCGACGGTTTGAGCAACTTGGTCGAGTACAACGTCAGCAAGTTGGACAAAGACGGCAAAGTCGTGCCCAACCGCACCAATCCGCGGGCCAAAGATTCAGACGCCGACGGCTTGAGCGACAAAGTCGAAGTGCAGGCCAAATACGGCGGCGCGCCGCCCTATTTGGGCACCGATCCCAACACGCCCGACACCGACGGCGATGGCTTGACCGATGGGCTGGAGGACAAGAACAAAAATGGCGTGACGGATGCTGGTGAAGCCAATCCAAAATTGGTCGACAGCGATTTAGATGGCTTGGCCGATGGTGTGGAGGACAAGAACAAAGACGGCATTTGGCAAAAAGCGACCGGCGAAACCGATGCAGCCAACGCCGACAGCGACGTCGATGGGGTAAATGACGGCTATGAAGTGAATTTTTATGGGACAAATCCCAACAACACCGATACCGACGGCGATGGTTTGCTCGACGGGCTGGAAGTCGGCAAGAAGGGCGATGCGGACGTGGCGACGACCACCAACCCCAAAGCGGCGGACAGCGACGGCGATGGTTTGGGCGATGCCCAAGAAGATGCCAACAAGAATGGTAAGTTAGATGCCAAAGAAACCAATCCCAATTTGGCAGATACCGATGCCGACGGTTTGAGCGATGGGATCGAACTCGGTGTGGGCGGCGATGCTGATCCGGCGACCAAAAGCGACCCGCTGGCGCAAGATAGCGATGGTGATGGGCTTTACGATGGAACCGAAGACGCTAACCACAATGGCAAACAGGACAAGACTTCGCCGACAGCCGGTGAGACGGATCCCATGAAAAAAGACACCGATGGCGGTGGCACCCCCGATGGTGTGGAAGTGGGTGTGGACAATACCAATCCGCTGGATCCCAAAGATGACGCGATTGGCGACAGCGATGGCGATGGCGTCAAGAATTCAGTCGAGCAAGTGCTCGGCACCAACGTCAAAAATCCAGATACAGATGGCGACACTATCAGCGATGGCGATGAAACCAATTTTGGCAAATTGATCGACACAGATGGCGATGGCAAGTTGGATGTTTTTGACGAGGACAGCGATGGCGATGGTTGGAAAGATGCCGAAGAAGCAGGCGACACGGATTGGAAAACGCCGCCGCTGGATACCAATGGCGACGGCGTGCCGGATTACCGGTCGTTGGACAGCGATGGCGATGGTTTAAGCGATGCCGATGAGAAGAAATACGGGACTTTGCGCCTCAAAGCGGATACCGATGGCGACGGATTGTCCGACGGCGATGAAATGAAGTACGGTTTGTCGCCCAAAGACACCGACAGCGACGACGACGGTTTGGCCGATGGTTTGGAATCCCTCAACGATGGCGACGGCGATGGGCTGATTGGGGCATTGGATGCCGACAGCGACAACGACGGGATTTTGGATGGCACTGAAAGCGGTGTCACCGCGCCGATGGCCGACACCGACGTCAGCAAGCGCGCGTTTGTCGCCGACGCCGATCCGGCGACCCCGACCAATCCAAACAACGGCGACAGCGACGGCGACGGGCTGCGCGACGGTGCAGAAGATCCAAATCACAACGGCAAAGTGGATCCTAGCGAAAGCAATGCGGCTGATGCCAATGTGGCGATGAAATTGCTCGACAGCGATGTCGATGGTTTGCCTGATGCAGAAGAATTGGCCATGGGCAGCGACCCCAAGGATGTCGACAGCGACGACGACGGCGTGCCCGACGGCAGCGAATGGAATTTCAGCTGCGACAGCGATCAGGACGGCGCGCCCAATGTGCGCGATGCCGACGGCGACAACGACGGCCTGTCCGATGGCTTAGAGCGCGGCGCCGCCAGCGCGATTACGGGCACTTGGCTTTTGGCGGGCAATTTTTCGCCGGACGCTGACTCTGCGTCGACGACTTCGCCGTTGAAAGCTGACAGCGACGGCGACGGTTTGCGCGACGGTTTGGAAGATGTCAACGGCAATGGCCGCCTGGATCCGGGTGAAAGCGATCCAAATCAGGCGATGTCGCTTATCGAACCCAAAGATAGCGATGGCGATGGTTTGTCCGATGCTGAAGAAGCGCGAATCGGCAGCAATCCAGCCGATCGCGATTCAGACGACGACGGTGTGGAGGATGGCCTTGAAGCCAATGCACTTTTTGATTCGGATGGCGATGGCGTGCCGAGCGTGTTTGATCCCGACAGCGACAACGACGGTCTGGGCGATGGCAACGAAGCAGGCGTAGCAACAGCTGGAAAAGACACCAATAGCGCGACGAAGAACCTAAGGCCCGATGCAGACCCGATGACAAAGACGCTGCCACTGGCGCGCGACAGCGACGGCGATGGCCTGCGCGATGGGTGGGAAGACAGCAATTACAATGGCAAAGTCGATGCTGGCGAAAGCAATCCGTTGGCCGTTGACAAAGACGCGCCAACGGTCAAAGACACCGATGGCGATGGCTTAAACGACGCCGAAGAAGCCACAATCGGTTCGCGAATCAACGATGCCGACAGCGATGACGACGGCATTGGCGATGCCGATGAAGCCGATGCGGCGTTTGACACCGATCGCGATGGCACGCGCAATGTGTCCGATGAAGACGCCGATGCCGATGGCCTGTTTGACGGCACGGAAATTGGTTTGACCTTGGCGACTTTGAAATTTCCCAAGGCTACCGATCTCAATGTCACTGTGTTTGTTGCCGACGCTGATCCAACGACGCGCACGTTTCCGCTGCGCAAAGACAGCGACGGTGGCGGCTTGCCCGATGGCATTGAGGATTATTCGCACAACGGCAAAATCGACACGGGCGAAACGGATCCAGGCGTGCCGAGCGACGACGGTGCAATTGACGGCGATTTGGACGGCGACAGTTTGGACAATGCGACGGAATTGCTCATCGGCACCAATCCACTCAAGGCCGACACCGACGGCGATGGTTTGCTCGATCCGAGCGAAGTGGGCAATCCGCAGGCGCCGATCGATACCGATGGCGACAAGATCATCGATGCGTTGGATATTGATAGCGATAACGACGGCTTGCAGGACAAAGATGAGACGGGGCTGACGGGACCGCCCGTGTTACCGCAAGGGGTTTTGGACAGCGACGGCGATGGCAAGCCGGATTTTCGCGACACCGACAGCGACAATGACACGTTGAGCGATGGCGATGAAGTCTTCAAATACCATACCAATCCACGACTTGCCGATAGCGACGGCGGCGGCCTGAACGATGACATTGAAGTGCTGCAAACCCAGAGCGATCCCCTGGATGCGCGCGACGACAATGAACTTATCGAGCGTGGCGCGCGGCTGCGTGGCACGACGCCGTTGAGTTGCACGACATCAAATTCGCAAGGGAAAGCTGGATTGCTGCTGCTGTTGTTGCCGGCAGCCGTGCTGTTGCGGCGGCGCAAGAAGCTGCTGCTAGTGGCAATTCTGCTGCTATTGCCAACGCTTGCGTGGGCGACGGTGCAGGAGCCGGATGTGACGGGTTTTCGCTTCAACGTCGACGGCCAAGGCATTTTGACTTTAGACGCGGCCAAACAAGTTGCACCGCAGCAGCTAACTCTGGGTGTTCAAATGCAATACGCGGCCAAACCGCTGGTTTCGGCCTCGGAAACGCAAGTGTTCCGTTCCTTGGTCGATTACCGCGTGCAGATGGACATCGGCATGTCGATGCGGCTTTTTGACAACTTGACCTTGTGCGCGCACTTGCCGGTTTCCATCGCCCAAGACGGCACCTTGCCGTCGCTATTTGGGCCGCAATCGGGGCCGATTACGCAAACCAGCGGTATTGCCGATGCTGTGGTGACGTTGAAATACATTTTCCGCACCGAAGGCGAACGCAGGCTGGGTTTTGGCTTGCTGCTGCCAGTGTCGCTGCCGACGGGCACGCCGGAGCAGTATTTGGGCCGCCCCGGCGCGACTGTGAGCCCAACTGCCCTGTTGTCGGCGCAATTTGGCCAGTGGCGCGTGGTCGGCAATCTGGGTGTGCGGCTGCAGGATGAGACCAAAGCCTTTAATATGAAAGATGGTTCCGTTGTGCGTTTTGGCGCAGCGGGCAGTTGGAATCCGACGGTAAAATTGTGGACCCAGCAAAATGTGTGGTTTGACGCGAGTTTGATGCACGAAACGCCGCTGGCTGCGCCGTTTGCCAATGGGGCCAATGAACGCCTAGAGGTCGCGTTGGCCCTTAATGTGCCGATAGATGATGGGATTTACATGACGCTGGGGAGTAGTTTTGGCCTTTGGCCGGGTAATGGGGTGCCGGCGTATCGGCCGATGCTTTTGATACGGTATGCACCGTAGCGCACGCTCTGCTGATCCGTTAACCCTCGGTTTTTTGCCCTGCGGTCCAGCTTTAGCCCTGCGGGCGGCTTTTAGCTGCGCATTGCTTTTGCCTCCGGCGGTTTTTACGCTGCGCGCGGCTGACGTTTGCACGGGATTGTCTTGCGCCTCCGGCGCTCGGCAGTAAAACACTTTATTTTCAAAGACTTTGTTTCGCCTAACGGCGACCAAAGGGCGCGTTGCGCGGCGCCCTTTGGAATCCGGCGCGCTTTTGGTTTTAAGTAGTTAGGGTTGTTTTGGGTCGGCGCGGCGTCTGTCTTTTCTCTTTCATGCCTCGCGGCGCTTCGCTCGCGCTGCAGGATGCGTTCTACCTCTGCCGCCGCGCTTTTAGGTTTTGGTTGCGCGGCGGGCGCACGCGCCCGCTGGCTCGCGGATTTGGGAGGCCCCGCCCCGTCGCCGCATGACGGCGTGTAGAAAAGGCCGGATTGGCGTCACTGTATTCTTAAGTAATCAGTTCCAACTGATTGTATTTACAGATTCTGCGCCATTGTTTCCTAATTCCCAGCGGTTCAAACCGCGGGCCAGTGTTACAAAGCCCCGCGGCGCTGCCCTTCGGGGCTGACCGCAAGCGGCGCCAGCGCCCGCGCGTGATCACGCACCCGCGCGCCGCACGCCGCGCGCCCAAACTACAAGGGTATAACGACGACACGAAAGCGTCATATCTCCGCGAAAACGCAACGTTTGTCGCGTTATACGCTGTTGAACTAAGCCGCGCTCGGAAGCCGTCGTGGACTATGCAGAGATTGCGTTTGCGGCCGGTCGCGCGGCAGGTTTTCGCCCGTCGGCAGCCTGGTTCAAAGCGGCATCCGCGGGCGAACGCCAGTCTGCATACCGAGGCGGAACTGGGTATAAACGCTGACTTTCAGTCGGTTTTCCGACCGCGAAGCGTGCCTCGCCCTTGCGCGTCGCCAAACGAACACGCGGCAGGTGAATTCGGTTGCATATCATGGCTTTGGCTCCGGTGGGGCGCGGCTGCGTGCGATGGTCGCCTCCAGCAGCAGGCGACCATGCTGACAC
>CAMDBH010000056.1 GCA_945889325.1 Klebsiella pneumoniae | reverse complement strand
CAGAAAATACTTTTAATAATTCAGCGATTGTGTTCCAAACCGTGCGCCCCAATGTCCGCAGATCACCGGTTGGCGGTAACCAGGGCTGATAAAGTTGAGAATATCTCTCAAAGTGTCAGATGGTTACCGTTCTTGCGATCGCCCTGGTCGGAATTGCGTAAGCCCTTGCTGATTTTGCTTGATTGTGCCAAACTCTCCGGCCTTTTCACGTGCCGGCAGATCCCCCTGCGACTGGCCCATGGAGAAGTCATGTCGCAACCGTCTGTGATAACAACGGATATTGCCTCGGCCGTTCGGCTAACTCAGTTCGCCGCCACGGCCGGCTGTGCCGCCAAGATCGCCCAAGTCGATTTGATTCGCCTGCTCCAACAAGTGCCGCCCTTCGCCGACGACAATCTTTTGGTCGGACATGGGACTAGCGATGACGCAGCTGTCTACCGCCTCACGGCCGATCTTGCTTTGGTTGAGACCGTAGACATCTTCCCGCCTATTGTAGATAATCCTTATGATTTCGGGCGCATCGCTGCTGCAAACGCCCTCAGCGACATTTACGCCATGGGCGCACGCCCGATAAGCGCCTTGTCGTTTGTAGCGTGGCCAATGGAGACGATCGGTGCGGACGCCTTGGTCTCGGTGCTTCGCGGCGCCGCCGACGTGTGCCATCTGGCCGGCATCGGCATCGCTGGCGGTCACTCGATCGTCGACAAAGAGCCAAAATTTGGCCTCTTTGTGACAGGTCTGGTGCACCCACAGCACATCATTCGCAACGACGGTGCACGGCCCGGCGACGTGCTGGTTTTGACCAAACCACTTGGCACAGGCGTTTTGACCACGGCCGTCAAGCGCGGCCAACTGCCGGAAGCAGAATTAGCCATTGCAATTGAACACATGACCACGCTCAATCGCGCCGCCTGTGACGCCATGATCGCGGTTGGCGTCCACGCGGCCACGGACGTGACGGGTTTTGGCCTGTTGGGGCATCTGGGCAATGTGCTGCGCGCGTCCAGTCGCGCTGCCCAAATGGCCATCGGCGCGCGCATTGACGCCGCGCAAGTGCCGCTGTTTGAATGGGCTTTGCAATTGGCGACCCATGGCGTCTGTCCTGGCGGATCGCAGCGCAACCTCGAATTTGCTGCGCCGCACTGCTTTTTCAGTGCCGATGTGCCCGCGCCTCTGCAACTTTTGTTCGCTGACGCCCAGACTTCCGGTGGTCTGTTGATCGCGGTCGCAGCGGACCGACTGGATGCTTTACTTTCGGCCTTGGCCCAGCGCGACGTCGCCGTTCGCGCCGTCATCGGCGAAGTGCTGGCGGTTGACCTGCCTGGCGAAATTGCCGTCGTCTAAGCGGAATTCTCCAACACCGATCAGCGCATCCGCGCAAAAAAAAGGAAGCCGTCATGGCCACTCGCAAAAAAACAGATACAGAATCAACCGTTGCAGCGCCGGCCCCAGCCGCGGTAGCGACACCAACTGTGCGATCGCTCGGCAATGGTCGCGATCGGATCGCGATTGTCGCCGGCCTGCGCACCCCGTTTTCGCGCGCTTGGTCGGATTTGAACGAAGTCGATCCCGTTGAATTATCTACGCAAGTTGCGCGAGAGCTGCTGTTTCGCAGTGAACTCAAGCCAGCGCACGTGGATCAGATCGTCTGGGGCACGGTCATTTCAGTGGTGCGCAGTCCCAACGTGGCGCGTGAAGTGGCAATGAATTTAGGGATGTATCACGCTTCCGGCTATTCGGTTTCCCGGGCGTGCGCGTCGGGCTTTCAAGCGATCGCCAGTGCCGCGCAGATGATTTGGTCTGGCGAATGCGATGTTGTGCTGGCCGGCGGCGTCGACGTCACCAGCCACGCACCCGTCGTGTACAAGAAAAAAGTCATCGATACGCTGCAGAAGTTGCAAAAAGCCAAGGGGATGACGCTGTTGCGCGAACTGACGCAAATCAATCCGGTCGATCTGCTGCCAACAGCGCCGGCCCTGACGGAACGCTACACGGGCAAGACAATGGGCGAACACGCTGAAGAAATGGCGCAAAACTTTGGCATCTCGCGGCAGAGTCAGGACGAATTTTCCATCGCGTCGCATCAAAAGGCGGCGGCGGCTGTTGCGGCCGGTCACGTGGCGGCCGAAACGATGACGGTCCAGACCCCCAAAGGGCCGGTCAGTGAAGACAATGTCATTCGCGGAGACATCGACGCGGCCAAGATCGCCAAACTCAAGCCGGTCTTTGATCGCCGCAATGGCACGATTACCGCCGCAAGTTCAAGCGCGCTGACCGACGGCGCGGCTGCGTGCTTGGTCATGCGCGAAAGCCGTGCGATCGAACTGGGTTATAAGCCGCTTGGCTACATTCGCAGCTTCGCTTTTGCCGGACAGGACCCCAGAGAAAACATGCTGCTCGGCAATGTTTACAGCTCGCCGGTGGCGCTTGATCGCGCGGGATTGACCCTGAAAGATATTGATTTCATTGAAATTCACGAAGCCTTTGCGGCACAGGTCCTTTCAGCAGTCAAAATGTTTGCCGACGACAAATTTTTTCAAGAAAAGCTTGGGCGCACAGGCGCATTGGGCGAAATCGACCGCGCAAAGCTCAATGTCCGCGGTGGATCGCTGGCCTACGGCCATCCGTTCGCGGCGACGGGCATCCGCATCGCTACGACGATGCTCAACACCTTGGCCGCAAACGACAAACAGTTCGGCTTGGGCACAGCGTGCGCGGCGGGCGGTATGGGCGCGGCGATGGTGTTCGAGCGCTCGTAATCCTTCAAAAAAGAATAAAAAAACAAGAATAGGTGACCAAAATGAGTGAACCCGCACAGTTTCCCGCATTGCGCTTGGAAGGACCTGACAGCGACGGCGTTGCCATCGTTTGGATCGACTGCCCCGGCAAGAAGGTCAACACGCTGAGCGTGTCGATGTTGCCTGAATTTGAAGCGATTTTCAGCCGAATCGGCGCCAACAAGGCGATCAAAGCCATTGTGATCGCCAGCGCCAAAGACAGTGGCTTTATCGCGGGCGCCGACATCGACGACCTGGGCCTAGTCAAGAGCGCCACCGACGGCGAACGCATTAGCCGCCAAGGGCAGATGGCGATGAAGGCGCTGGAAAACTTGTCGATTCCGACCGTTGCTGCCATTCAAGGCGAATGTCTTGGCGGCGGATTGGAACTCGCGCTGGCGTGTACCGCACGGGTGGCGAGCGAGCACCGCAAAACCAAGCTGGCGCTGCCCGAAGTCATGCTTGGTTTGTTGCCCGGTGCGGGCGGCACAAAGCGGCTGCCCAAACTTATCGGTCTGGCCAATTCGCTCGATATGATGCTGACCGGCAAGAACATTCGCGCCAGCAAGGCGCTGAAGCTGGGCTTGGTCAATGCTGCGGTGCCAGCGCCGCAGCTGTTACAAGCGGCGAAGAAAATGGCTTTGGATCTGGCGGCAGGTCGCGCGCCCCAAGCGCCCAAGAAACCCGGAATGGCCCAGGAAGTGCAGGATATGCTTCTGGAAGGTAACGCGTTGGGTCGTCGAGTGGTGCTGCACGAAGCGCGCAAGAAAGTGATGAAACAGACGCGCGGTTTGATGCCGGCGCCCCTGAAGATTCTAGATGTGGTGGGGCAGGGCACCTATGAGGCGGAAGCCGCTGCTTTTGGTGAGCTTTTGATGTCGCCGCAGTCGGCGGGCCTGCGCCATTTGTTCCATGCCATTACCGCGTTGAAAAAGGACAACGGTCCGGGCACCGAAGGGGTAAAATCCCGAGATATCAACCGGATTGGCGTCTTGGGCGCGGGGCTGATGGGCGCAGGCGTTGCCACGGTGCTGGCCGATCAAGGCGTTACGGTTCGCCTAAAAGATCGCGACCACGCGGCAATCGGGCGTGGCTTGGATTACGCCCGCAAGGTCTTTGGCAAGGCGCGAAAACGCAAAGTTTACGCCGAAGCCGGCTACGACGAGCGCATGGCGCGGCTGTCAGGCGGCACAGATTACGCGGGCTTTGGCCAATGCGAGGTGGTTATCGAAGCCGTGTTTGAAGACCTCGGCCTCAAGCAAAAAATGGTTGCAGACATTGAAAACGCGAGCAAAGTTGCGACAATTTTTGCAAGCAATACATCGTCTTTGCCGATTAGCGAAATTGCCGCAACCGCGAAATACCCCGAACGCGTCATTGGCATGCATTTCTTTAGCCCGGTTGAAAAAATGCCGCTGGTTGAAATCATTGTGACGCCGCAAACTTCACCGGAAGTGACGGCGACCACGGTCGCCGTGGCGCGCAAGATGGGCAAGCATGTGATTGTGGTCAATGATTGCGCGGGGTTTTACACGACTCGCGCGTTGGTTCCGTACATGACCGAGGCAATTTTTATGGCCATCGACGGCTACGCTTTGGCAGATATTGATGAAGCCGCGATGAGCGTTGGCTTTCCGGTCGGGCCGATCACGCTGATGGATGAAGTCGGCATCGATGTCGGCGTCAAAGTTATGAAAGTCATGAAGCAATACTATGGCGAGCGCATTCAATTTCCGCCAGACGTTAGCACAGCTTTGCTGGAAGAAGGGCGGTTAGGGCGCAAGAACAACAAAGGCTTTTACAAGTACGAAAATGGCAAGTCCGTGATGGACAAAGGCCATAAAGTCATTGATGAAAGTGTCTATAAGCACTTGCCCAAAGGCGTTCAGACCAAAAAGGCCGATCTGCCCGAGATGGCCCAACGCCTGATCCTCGGCCTGATCAACGAAGCGGCTTTGTGCTTGCAGGAAGGCATCTTGCGCGACGGTTATGCCGGAGATTTGGGCGCCGTCATGGGCATCGGCTTTCCGCCCTTTGAAGGCGGCCCGTTCCGCTATGTCGATCGCTATGGCAGCGCCGCCATCGTCGAAAAAATGCGGGCGTTGGAAGTGAAATTCGGCAAGCGTTTTGCGCCCTGCCAGTTGCTTACCGACAAGGCCAAAAGCAACGGCAAGTTTTACGGCTAAAATAATCCGAGCGATTCAGGACCGTTGGCGCTGGTGAGCCCGCCCATCGGCGGCAAGTCGCCTACAGGCAGGGAACGACCACTTTCATATCGTCGATCAGGACGCCCAACGTGGTGTTGGCGATGCTGTCGCCGGTCGCGAATTTGAACTGAATCTGAAACGTTTTGCCGGCATAGGTGGGCATCGGCACGGAAATCTGTTGCCATTGGGCCATGACCGGATTGGCCGTGCCCTTGTTCCAGATCTCTGGCCCTCCCAGCACGTTCACGGTCAGCAAATCATACGATCCGCCAACTTCGGTCTCGATCCAAAGCCAAAATGTGAGCGTCGGCACTTTGTTCGCAGGTACGATGATCTTCGGCGACAGCGCGGTTCCGGTGCTGCTGGCACCGTTGAAGTTGTAGTTGAGGACCGCCGGTTCGCCATAATACAGCACGCCCGGCGCGCTTTTGGTCTGCGTCGCTTTGGCCCAAAATTGCCAGCCCTTGCCCGCACCCGAAGAGTTGGCGATCGTCCAAGTCTTTTCATCGACCAGCACGTCGAACTTTTGATCATAGACCGTGGGCAGGCAGCAACCCGGCGTATCATTGAGTGTATACAAGCACTTGTTGACCTTGGTGTCGCACGAGTCGGTGGTACATTTGTCGTCGCCGTCATTGCACTCGCCATCGGCGATGCAGCATTTGGGGTCCGTTTTGGCATTGGCGCAACTGCCGTTGGAACAAGTGTCGACCGTGCAACTGTTTTTATCGTCGCAATCGATGTCCGCCACGCAGCACCCAAACTTGCCGCACAAATTGCAAGTGCTGTTGACCGTGCCCGGCGTGCCCAGGTCGCCTGCACCAAATGGATTGAGCGCTTCACACCAGTTCTTGGAATCGTCGTTTTTCACGGCGTCGCCAAACTTGGGCAAAGGGTCCAAATTCATCGACTTACCGACTGGAACTGGAAAACCCACGTCGGCGCAATTGGGAGGCGGCACCGGATCGCTGCAAGCATCGCCCAGCGGCGCGTACGCCACAACGTCGATTTGCACGCCGTTGCATTCCAAAATAATCTGGTCAGCCGATCCGTTGTTGAGCATGAATTTGGGCGGGCCTTCGTCATTGCCGTAGGAATAATCGACCTTTGCGCCGCCATTTTCTCCAGGATCGATCGATGCGCCAAGCACCAAATAGCCGCCGACCGGCACCACCAGCGGTTTGGCGCTGGTAATTTTGACCGAATCCTTCTTGGCATCCTTTAGGGTCCAGCCACGGATGTCGACAGATTGTGAACTAGTATTGCGCAGTTCGATCCATTCGCCCATTTCATCGGCGACAGCTTTGGGGTTTACCATCGCTTCGTCGACAAAAACGCAACCGACCGGTACTTTTTCAACTGTGCAGGCGGGCGTACAGCCGTCGCCAGCCAATAAGTTGCCGTCATCACAGGCTTCGCCGGGTTGGACTTTGCCATTGCCGCAGGTGGCTGGGCTACAGGCATCGCCGTAGCCATCGCCATTTGAATCGGTTTGCTTGTTGTTGGAGGCGAACATGCAATTGTCACACACGTCGCCGACACCATCGCCGTCGTCGTCATTTTGCAGCGGATCCGCGACCTTGGGGCAGGAATCGCAGGAATCGCCCACGCCATCCAAGTCAACGTCTTTCTGATCGGCATTGGGCACCAACGGACAGTTGTCCTTCTCATTGACGACCGTGTCGCCGTCGCTGTCTAAGCCAGCCGGCGCGCAAGAAATGTTGGCCTTGTTGGGCGTGCCCAAGGTAGGCTTGCCTAGCACCAACACCGTGGAGGCCTGACACCAGTTGTACAACAGGTCATTTTGGCCGCTGCCCATGTGATTGATGTCCAAATTCAAGGCCTTGTCGACTTGCGGCACCGGCGTGTCGGCGCCGTAGTGCACGGAATCGACGAGCATGCTGCCGAATTTGATCGCAATGGTCTCGCCGCCGTCGGGCAGTTTCAAGTTGGTCCATTCGAAGCCGATGTTGGCAATACCGCCATTTTTCAGCGGATCTTTGCTCGGGCCCAGCAAAAATGTGCCGCCGTTGGGCAGAATCGTCAGGCCACTTGGGAACGCTTGGGGCGGTGCGACGCCGACCGTCAGCGTCCAACCGTTCAAACTCACGGGAGTCTTGCCCAAATTCGTCAGCTCAATCCATTCGGCGGCGTCGTTGATTAGGCCCGAGTGCGCCATGATTTCTGAAATCACCACCTTGGGCCGCGTGACCGCTACTTGCAGACAACCACTGGTGCAGCCGTCGTTTTCCACAATGTTGCCATCGTCGCACTGCTCACCGAGATCCAATTCACTGTCGCCGCAACTGGCGGGGTCGCATTTGTCGCCCGAGCTGTCGCCGTCGGAATCTTCTTGCAGTGGATTTGGGCTCTTGGGGCAGTTGTCGCAGACATCGCCAACGCCGTCCTTGTCGCCGTCTTCCTGAGTCAAAGTGAAGACATTGGGGCAATTGTCCTGCCCATCCGGCACACCGTCGCTGTCCGCATCTGGCGGCGCAGGGCATGCGGGATTGCTCAAGCCCGGCGTGCCGAAGTCGCCATATTTCATGGCCTTCTCTGAAGCGCAGTAGTTATTCGGGTCGTCGTTGGCGACTGCGTTGGTTTGCGACGCATCCAACGCCAGCGAATGGCCGATGTGGCCCTTGACGTTCCAACTGGCGTTCCACGCGACCAAATCGATTTGCACCTTGTCGGCGCCGTAATCGGCGCGCAGCACCAAAGAGCCGGTCAAATTGCCAAAGGTTAAGCCATCATAAACGTAGTTCGGCGTGTAGCCGCCGTTGGCGGAAAATTCATCGGATTTGCCGAAAACCAAAATACCGCCCCACGGAATGTTCAATGGTTTGCAGTGGTTGATGACGTGTTCCAGGCCACCATTTTCATCGGTGATGCGCAGGCCGTTCATGTTGATGGTCTTTTTCGACTTCGACACGTTGCGCACTTCAAACCACTCGCCCACATCGTCGGTCGACGTCTTGGGATCGATCATGATTTCCGAAATCACCAGATCGCCTTGTTGCATCGATTGCGGTTCTGGCGGTTTGGCCGGCGGTACGCAAGGAGTCTCACAAATGCCATCGGCATTGAGCACATAGCCCTGATCGCACGCGCATTCCGCGACGCCTTTGGGGCTTGTGCAGACGCTCTGGTTGAGTTCCAAACACGGATTGGGTTTGCAGGGGTTTTTGCCGTTGTCTTCCTGCGCGACATCGACGACTGCGGAGTCGTCGCTGACCACGCCTTCGGCACCACTGCTATCGCCAACAAGGGTGTCCGGCGTTACAGCGTCCGATAGCGGCGCATCGCCCTTAGCGTCGGTTTTCACCGCGTCGGGCTTTTTGCCAGTATCTCCGGTAGCATCGGAACTGGTGCCGTTTGAACTGCCAAGCGGCACTTGCGCACCGCAGCCGATCGCAAGTGGGGTGCCGCAAGCGATCAGCAGCGCGAAGCGCGCCGCGATTGCAGCGGAAGGTGACAGGATGTAAAGGGATTGGCTGACAACGCGCGGGCTGGTCGCCCAGCAACGCCATTTCGCTAGGCTCGTACGCATCGTGCTTACTCTCCGCTTGTGCAAATAACCTCAAAGGTGTCCAACGGCGACATAGAAGTTATGGCTCCAAAGCTCCTAAGGGCCCGTCAAGTAATAACTTGACGATTTGCCCCGGCAGTTTTGCTGGGTCGCCAAGCTCACCGATGCGGATTCGCGGCTCCGCCTAAGAAAATAACTCGATCGAGTTATTTTCTTACAGCCCCTAATTGAGTTTTGACTTCGCTGTCACCGACTTAACTACCGGCGAAATTTTCTTGTCTTTGGTCGACAATGTCACTTCTACTTGCATCAGCAAGCCTGCGCACTTGCCGCCCTTTGCTATGATATCATAAGGGAAAGTCTCGGGCGGGAAGTCGACACCGTCGCTCCACACAGCGTTGACCAACGCACCTGCATCGTCGGCACAGCGGATGCGAACTTTGACCGACGTGTTTTCAGGCGTGTCGGCGTCCACGCTATAGGACTGCCAAACGTTCTTGTTGGCGCCGGCGGCTACGTTGCTGTTGACGCCATTGCCGAAGAACGTGGCGATGTATTGGCCTTTGGGCGCCGTGAAGTAATTCAAGGTGTAGCCCGTCATATCCGAATACGTGTAAGGCCCGCTGCCGACTTTGATTTCGCCGACGAGTTGCATCGTCTTCGGGTCGATTTTGCCGACCGACGACGAACCGAGGTTCACGCCCCAAACATAGCCGTCGTAGTCGAGCGCAACGCCGTGGGGACCGCGGTATTGGTTGCCCAAAATGCCACCCATCAAGGACATAGCGCCTTTGTACGTCGTGTCCAACGAGTCGATCTTGCCGATCGCGCTCTGACCGTCATTGGCAATGTAGGTAAAGCCATCCGTTGAGGTCGCGATCGCGCTGGAACCCGGCGAACCCGCAGAGACTTTCCAATCATTGGCAACCGGATCGAACCGCGCCGCGCCGCCGCCTTGGCCGCCGATATTCCAGCTGCCGCCGAGCCAAATGCGCTCAAACTTGTCGACATTGATGCCGTAGGCGCCGTAGCCCCCGTTTGGCGGTTTGTACTTGGTGATCTGCTTGGCGTTGACATCGACGCGGACCAAGTTGCCGCAGCCGACACCTTGCGCCCACAAAATGCCTTTCTGATCCAAGACAAGGCCATAAGGCGAGCAGCCCTGCAAGTCGATTTGCTCTTCTTTGACGCCGTCTTCTGGTGCCAGGCGGTCGACCTTGGCCATGTTGTAGTAGCCGATCCACACGTGGTTGAACTTATCCACGGCCGCGCCGCGCGCGCCCGGATAGCCCAACATACCTTCTGGATGTACAAGGAATTTGACGCATTCGTCGCAGCCAGGCGTGTTGCAAATGGTCTGGTTGTTGCTCGATGTCTCGATAACGCCGTTCTTGTTTTGATCCACGCAGTTCTTCTTTTCGGCCATGATCTTGGCGACGCCGCCGTCACCACGACACGCGACCCAGACGTTGCCGTCCAAGTCGACCGCGGTGCGCGACGGGCTGGGGCAAACCGAGAAACGCCCGACTTCGGTGACGGTCTTGCAATCGACTTTAGAAACGGTGGCTTCAGACGAGTTGGCAACCCAGATGAACTTCAAATTCAAGCTGATTTGCGACGGATCCAGCGTGATATTGCCGTCTTTGTCCAAGCCGACGCCGGTCGAGTTCTGGTCGGTCAGTTCGAAATCGCCGCCGGCTTTGGGGCCAACAGACTGCTGATTGCAGCTCATGTCGCAGTTGTTGCACTTGGATTTGACGCCTTCATCGACCTGGCCGTCGCAGTCGTTGTCTTGGCTGTCGCAGACTTCAAGTCCCGGTAAGATTTGCCCTTTGCATTCGTCCCAGAAGCCCGCGACGCAAGCCTGCACGCCGCTTGTGCAAATGCCCTTGCCGTTCCACGACGGGTCGCCGGTAAAGCAAGCCACCGATTTGCCGCTGCAATTGCAGCCCGGCACGTTGCCTTTGCTGCAGTCGGGGCATACCGTGTTGAAATTCGGGTTCAAATCATCGCAATCTTCCTTGCCGATACCGCAATTGACGCCAAAGCCGTCGGCGTCTTCGTCAAGGCATTTCGGGCCTTTCTTGATATCGGGCTTGTCGCCTGTGTCCTCTGGCACCACCGCAATGTCGCCTGCGACAACTTTCGTGTCGTCGTCAACGGGTGCGGCATCAACCCCAGGGGTCGCATCGGGATCTTCTGTGCCAACGCCCGTGTCTTCTTCGTCGGTTGCTGGGTCGCCGATTTCTTCGCCGGTTGCAACTTTAGCATCCGACTTGACGCCCAAAGCGTTGCCGCCGCCATTGCCGTTCGGGGCCGCTTGGCCGCAGCCCGTTGCCGCGCCGGTTGCCAATGCCAACATTGCCGCGATGAACATATGGAAATTCAACGATTTTCGTAGATTTGAGCCGACCATAGTTCACCACCGTCTTGCGACCGAAAAAGGCGGACGCACGCCTGAAGTTACGAGTTTCTGAGCACAAGATCAACCAAAAAGCGCACAAAAGATTTACGCATCGGCGTTTTGCCACAAATTGCTGCGCCGCTGTGTGGCCCCGTTGCTGTGCAACTGCAGGGCGGCGACGCTTCGCTCAACTCTGCCCAACACCTAATCGTTGGTCAATCGGCAAAATCCGCCGACCGTTCCAACATAGGGTCGATTGACCCCGCCCGCAAGCACATTCGTTGTTCCATTAGATTAAGAAGTGTTTTGTCGCGCTGCAGGGCTGACTTGTCGGCTGTTGGCTTGCATCCGCGCGCCCGCGCGGCTAACGTTGCCGCGCGTCGCACCGCCGCGCTACGGACCCAGGAAGGCAAAATGGACCGCGTACGGAAAGTAAGAAGAAATGTGCAGATGCGACAGATCGCCCGCGCTCTGCTGATCGCACAGTTTGCGCTGCCGTCGGCTTTTGCGGGGTGCGGCGCCCAATACGCTCAAATGGCTGATGAATCGCCGCCAGCGCCGCAGCCGGAAAACGGCGGCTATGCCGTGCAAGAGGATTCTGCTCAGGTGCAAACCGTTTCGGACGGGCGTCCCCGCGCACCCGCACCCGCACCCATGGCCGCGGGAGCCAGCCACCGCGAATCGGCCAAAAAATCAGGTTCCTATTCAAATTCAAACGCCTACGAACAACAAGCGTACAAAGGTCCGTCGCAAAATGCGCAGCAGCCGCAGGCGGCCAAAGCCGATCCGATGGTCGTTTATTTTGGCTATTTGCGTTTGCGGGTAAAAAGGCAGATCGAAGCCATCGATGCGGTGACTAAAGTAGCTCAGCAATCAGGCGGTTATGTCCAGTCTCAAAGCGGCCACACCGTGATTGTGCGCGTGCCTGCCGCGGATTTTGATGCGGTCATGGCCAAATTTTCCGCCGTAGGCGAAGTGATCGATCGCCGCGTCAAAGCCCTCGATGTTACGCGGCAATTTACGGATTTGGATGCTCGGTTGGCCGTCGCGGTGGAGGCGCGCACGCGGCTGTTGGCGTTGCTGAAAACAGTCCAGAACGTGGAAGAGCGCCTGTTGATACTTGAAGAGATCAAGCGGCTTTCTGAGCAAATCGAGACCGCCGAGTCGACCTTGGCCACGCTGCGCAATTTAGCCAACTACTACACCATTACGCTTGATTTGGAGCCGGTCGTTGCACAAGTCGCTGCTTCAACACATGTATCTCCATTTCAATGGGTGCGCTCGCTGCAGCCGCATTTGGTGTCGCTGACGGCCGGAAAGAAAGACGCAACCATGGATATGCCCAAAGGGTTTGTGCTGTTTGAAGACGACGACGTCTTTCGCGCCCAAGCGGCCGACACGGCCATGCTGCGCGTGGGCCGCACCCAAAACGAGCCGCGCGGCGACAGCGCCTTTTGGTCAGACGCTGTGCATTTTGAATTCGATGGACGCGATGAAGAGCTTGTAGATCAGGGTACTTACGGAAATCTGCGGGCGCGTGTTTACCGCAACAAGGATCAGCGGCCGCGCTATTATCTGGTCGGTGTGCAGTCGATTGAGGATAAGCTCTATGTTGTTGAAGTATTTTTCCCCAATGAAACAGCCTGGAATGATCACATAGACGACGTCCGCAAAGCGCTCGCGACGTTCAAATTGAAGTAAACCGACTGCTGCGGTGGCAGCCAACGATCCGGGAGTCCGAATGTTAAGTTCACGTCACATTTGCTCGGCAGCGCAGTCATGCCTGATCGCGGCGCTGTGGATTACAAGCGCGAATGCAGAACCGCCCAATGCACAAGGGAAAACTCAAGTAGAGCCCAAAATGATGGAGCACCACGATGAGCAACGTCGCGAAGTGGCACCGACGCCGCATCCGGTGGACCCGAGTTCGGTCAAACCGGCAGCAGCGCTGGCACGACCGACCGGCGATCAAACCGCGACCGATCCCAAGATCGACAAAGGCAAGAAAGGGCATCCCGTTGTGGCGCGCCTGACCGCAATCACGGCCACGATGGTCCTCAAAGTCGTGCATCCGGAAGATGTGCGCAAGGCGGCGATCGAAAAAGTTCAGTCGCTTCATGGCCATGCTTCATTGGTCACCAACACGGAATTGTACCTGCGGGTGCCGCCCGAACACCTGAACGCGGTATTGGAATCGCTGCTGGCGAGCGGAACCGCGTTGGACAAGTCGCTACAACGTGTGGATCGTACAGAGTATATTGCCCAGCTAGAGGCAAAGCTGAAAAGCAAGCGAGAAATTTTTCAGCGCCTGCGCACCTTTATCGACGATTCCAATGTGCAAGCGACGTTGAAGATTGAGAGAAGTATGACGGCGCTGGTGGCGGAACTGGAGGCGCTCAAAGGCGATTTGGAAGTGGAGCGCGCGGGAGTCGAGTTGGCCACGCTGCAGATCAATTTCCAGTTTCATCAACAAGATAGGATTGCCTACGTGAAATCGCCCTTTGACTGGCTCAACAGCGTCGATTTGGCGCGCTTTTTGGCGGAATTCTGATGCGCTCCACCTTGATTTTACTGATTATGTTTAGTTTTTCGTCGACCGCTGCTGGGTGCGGCCGTCATTACCAAATGGAAGCACCTGCGGGGTTCGTAAAGTACCAAAAACGTTCAAAATTCGAGTTTATCACCGCCGACGGCGTGCGCATGAAGGCCCGCGACGCCAAGAACTACCCCAAAGCCGACTTGCCATTCTGGGTCGACGCGCTGAAACGCCACCTAGCCGCCCGTGGCTATATCCTTAAAGATGACAAGTGCTTTCAGACCACGCGCGGCCTCAACGGCTGTACCGAGGAATTCGTGTTGCCGCTCGGCGCCGAGGACTGGACCATGTCCGTCACGACGTTTGTCGTGGGCGATCGCGTCGTGATCGTCGAAGCGGCGGGGCCCTACGAACGGTTTGCCAAAGTCTCAGCCGGTGTGAACGCGGCTTTGCGGACTTTCGATCCGGGGCCGTGACCTGTTCGGTTAGATCGCCTGATCCAGAATCAGTTCTGCTTCGCACGGCCGCAGCCACAACTCGGCACGACGGGTCAGCTGTTCCGCCTGCTTTTGCATCGCTTGGGCTTCACGTTTAACGCGCTGCGGCTGCGGTGCCCCTGAGACATCGCGGCGCTTGAGTGCGCATCGCACGTCGAGCGCTTGTTTGACGTCGGCGATCTCAAGGCTGATCGCTTGGGCAATCAGCGCATTACCGGCTTTGCGAAAGGTCAGCCTGCGCGCTGTCAGGTCGGCCACCAAAGCCGCCACCTGCTCGTGGGCCTGCCGAAAAGGCACCCCCTGCTGCACCAACAAATCCGCGAGATCAGTGGCCAAAAGAAAGCCGCGATCCAGCGCTTGCAGCAGATTCTTTTTGTGCCAAGTCGCCGTGGCCAACATATCGTGCATCGCCAGAAGGCAATTTTTCCAAGTGGTTAAAGAATCAAACAGCGGCTCTTTGTCCTCTTGCATGTCTTTGTTGTAGGCCAATGGCAGGCCTTTGAGCGCAACCAGCAGGGCCACCAAATTGCCGATCACGCGCCCCGTTTTGCCGCGAATTAACTCGGCCATATCGGGATTTTTCTTCTGCGGCATAAGTGACGAACCGGTTGTAAATGCGTCCGAAAGCTTCAGGTAGCCGAATTCAGCCGTCGCAAACAGGATAATTTCTTCGGCCAAACGCGACAGGTGCACGGCCCCGATCGCGGCGGCAGACATGGCCTCCACGAGGTGATCGCGGTCCGCGACCGCGTCCAGCGAATTGCGCGTACTTCCGGAAAAACCAAGCAGTTCTGCGGTTCTTTCGCGGTTGATCGGCAAGGTTGTCCCAGCCAGCGCGCCCGACCCCAACGGGCACAGGTCCGCGCGCCGCAGCACGTCGAGCAGGCGCGACGCATCGCGCGTCAGCCCTTCAGCGTGCGCGAGCAAATGATGCCCAAGTGTCACGGGTTGCGCGCGCTGCAAGTGCGTGTAGCCGCACATCGGCCACCCGGCGAACTCGTGGGCCTGCTGGGCCAGCAGCCCCACCAATTGCGCCAAATGTTGGCCGATTTCTGCCAACTCATGGCGCAGCCAAAGGCGCTCATCCAGAGCGACCTGATCGTTGCGCGACCGCGCCGTGTGCAGTTTGCCCGCAGCGGCACCGATGCGATCGCGCAATTCGGCTTCAATATTCATGTGCACGTCTTCGCGTGCCTCGCTCCACTGAAATTTTTCGCCGGCAATATCCCGCCAAATACCGCGCAATCCGCCAACGATTTGCTCCAATTCCGCGGGCGTGATGATCTTTTGCTCGGCCAACATCGTCGCATGGGCAATGGAGCCAAATAGATCTTGGCGCGCCAAGCGCTTGTCGAACGAAATCGAGGCATTCATCTGTTGCACCAGCGGGTGCGTCGCCTCGGCGTAGCCGCCCCCCCACAGACGATCGGTCGCCGGACTCTTCGGTTGATTCATCGGATGGGGCTCCTGGAAAGCTGCCTAGTTGTCAGCCGTTGCCTTGGTCTTCATCGGGCCCAGCGTTTAGCAGGTCCTCAAGGTGGCGCACTTGTGCTTGCAGACGTTGCAGCGCGACGGCCTGCTCGTGCACAAGTTCGCCCAAGTCGTCGATAATAGCGCCTTGTTCCATGTACTTGAGTTCGAGTTCTGTCAGACGGTGCTGGACAAGCGCACGCTCATTTGCCGCGGCATCAGCGAGGACCTCGCTCACAGCAAAAGGCTGCAAACGCCCGCGACAACGACAGGAATCGAGAAATTGTCCTCGATCTTGTCGCTGAACGCTTCTGTCAGGGCACCGGCAACCGCGCCGACGGCCGCCAAGGCCATCGCGGCCAGCGCGGTAGCGGTGGGTGTGACCCGTTGAATCGCGGGGTTATGCGTGACAAGCAGGAAAATCGCCGTTACGGCAAACGCCACAGCGACAAATCCCAGCGTGCCTTCCAGCGATTTGCGACCGCGCAATTTGATGTGGCCGTAACGCCGTCCGACAAGCGCCGCCGCCGGATCGCCCACGCCGAGAATCAGGACCGCGCAGATGCAAGCGGCCGGCGGAAAAAGATGAACAATCAAGATGATCGCCGCGCCATACCACGTCGCCGCGTTGATGCGGTGGGCCTCGATCGGGCGGGCGATGGCGCCAAAAACGATGTTGACCAAAAAAGCGTTGATTCTTGGATGGATGCGCCGCAAAATTTCCAAAAGCACCATCGAACCAGTGTAACTATAGGCAATCAGTAGCATAAACTTCTGATCGGGCCAGTGCGTGTAAAGCATCCCGCTCATCAGACCGTTGCCGACGTGAAAAATATTGCGCCAATAATTCTTCGGCTTCAATACGGGCAGTTCGACACCGCCGCCACGCACGATATTGGCCAACGCTTCATAGTGTTGCGACACGTTGTTCATCAAGCGTTTGGTCGGCGCGTGGCCGGCAGCCAGATGCGTGCGCAGGCGATCCAGACGCAGCGCAAGTCCAGAAAGTGCTTGGGAGATACGCGGTTGAGAGGCGGTAAATTGCAATGCCAGCGTACGGCCGCGCTCCGCGATTGCGCGCAGGCGCTCCAACCACGTCGGCTGCACGTCGCGCTTGTCGCGAACGTCTTGCAACTCCAGCAATAGTTGGTAGACATCGCGCGCGATTTCAGCGGCAGATTGCGGATGCGGCAGCGACGTGGCCATCATCGGTTTCCTGCCCGCATTTTGAGGGAAGGCCTCAAACTTCTTCGATTCTCACTGCGATGCACGACACGTTGTCCTTGCCGCCATTGTCGCAAGCCTGTGAAATCAACTTAGCCACCATGACTTTCAGATCGCTGTTGAGCGAGGTCATGATGTCCAAAATCTGAACGTCGTCCACTTCGCCCGACAGTCCGTCGCTGCAAAGGATATAAATATCACCGACATTGGGCTTTTCTTTCTGGGTGTCGACCTTGACATCTTCCTTGAGGCCACATGCCCGCACAATGATGTTTTTGTGCGGAAAGTTGGCTTCTTCCTCGGCGGTCAAGACCTGCATCTTCTTGTAATCATTGAGCAAGCTGTGATCTTCAGTCCACTGCGTCAGCGCGCCGGCCCGCCAGCGGTAACAACGCGAATCGCCCACGTGGGCCACCGCTGCGAATTGCTCATCGAACTGCATGGCCACCACGGTCGTGCCCATGTTTTTGAAACGCGCGTCGGCGTGGCCTTTTTCCCAGATCGTGTAATTGCACCAGCGGATACCGGCAATCAGCATGTTTTCCGGGGTGGTCAGGCCGCGTTCCTCTCGGCCGGGCCAAGTCACATCGGGATCGGAAAGCGCGCGCCCGTAATAATCGCGCATCGTTTCAACAACCATTGAACTCGCGACCTCGCCACAGGCGTGCCCGCCCATGCCGTCGGCCACGACGTACAATTTGCTTTCGTCATAAACGAGAAAGTTATCCTCGTTATGCGTTCTTTTGCGCCCGACGTTGGTCTCGCCGGCGCTGGTCACGCGGATTGCCACGCCTCACCACCTTTTGTGTTTGCCATAAACCTAACAAATTTGGCGAGTTGAGCTTAGCATTGCGTCTAAATCCAACCTAACAACTGCCGTGCGCCCTCTGCGCAACCTGCAAAGATAACTACGGCAGCTTGCAGCGTCAATCTTGTCCGACGCACTCGCTCGAACAACCTATTATAATTCATAAATTTGGAGGTTGTCAAAGCGAACATCTGTCGCCCAATTGTTGAAGCCAAAAAATCCGCCGCGAACGGCATTTGCATCGTCGTAGGCCACCATGAAATGACCGTCGATGTACCAGCGGACGACGTTGTCGTTTCGGACAATTGTCCATGTATACGTTTGGTTGACTTTCACCTTGACGTGTTCGCCCTGAACCGCCCGCTGCTGCTCGTGCTCGCCTTTGCGGGCGATTGTGTTGATCGTGTTGTTCCAGCCGCCAAAGATCACCGAGTAACCGGTCTCGTGCTTGGGTTGTTCGTTAAATATCTCACACTTGGTGTCGCCGACACCGCTCAGCGAGCGCGATTGAAAGGTCACCCGCACTTTGCTGGGCAACGTCTTGTTCAGCCACACCCCTTGGTTGCGATCATCGTCATTTTGCACTTTGTGACTCAACAGTTGGCCACTTTCAATCGTCCATTCTCCAGCGAATTTCACGACCCAATCGGCACCCGGCTCGTCGCGTTCAAACTTGTCCTCAAACACCAGCGTTCCGCCTTGCAGGCCATCGCGGCGCTTTGCGTTGCGCGATTGCGGGGTTTCTTCGATGGCTGCAGTTGGCGCGTTGGCCGTTGCCTTGGCTTTGACGGGCCGCGGCGGCGGTGGGTCTGGCGGCGTGCATCCGGTGGCCGCAAAAAGCGTTCCGATGGCAAAAACGCCAGTGGCGATGAAGGTAAATGCAGATAAGTGATTGTTTTTCAACGGAGTGTCCGCCCAACTTTGGCCGAAGTCAACTCGTCGCTGGTCTCGCGCAAGCGCGCGTTGAGCATCCGTACCAAACCCCACAACAGCTTGACTGCAGTGGCTTCTTCGCTAAGCAAGCCAAAAAATGCATCGCGTTCAATGACCAACACACTCATCGCGCTGTGCGCGACCACGGTGGCGGATCGCGGCGCGCGTTCGATCAAGCTCATTTCGCCAAAGTGGGCCCCGGGTTTCAGATCGGCGATCTCGACCCCGTCGCCTTTGCGCACAGCAGCGGTGCCTTCCAAGATGATAAAGAGGCTGTCGCCAAACTCACCTTCGCGGAAAATTACGTTTCCTGCCGAGAGGTTGCGTTCTTTGGCGATGCCTGCCACCCGGATCAGATCGGCAAATGGCAAATAGCGGAACATGGAAACGCCTTGCAAGGCTTCGAGGCGGCGCCGCACTTGCGAAGCCCGATCGGCGGCCGCGTCGTCCAACACATCCACCACGATCGCGGTGGCATTGTCCGGTGCACCGCGCTGCAGAGAGGCTTCGATCAGATCAAATACCGCTGCATCCGGCGTCCCGCGCGGGGCGATCACTTGCATCTGATCGTCGCCGATCACGTGGTGGACGCCGTCGGTACACAACACAAAGCGATCACCGGGCAAAAGTTCCAGATCCAGCAAGTCCACGCGCGCTGAGTCCAGCACGCCCAAGGCGCGGGTGAGTGCCTCGTGATAAGCCTGTGTAATGCTGCCACTATCTGGGACTCGGCCGCGGCGACGCAAATCGTTCAACAGGCTGTGATCTTCGGTCAATGGATGCATGACGCCGTGGCGCGCCAAGTAGATCCGCGAATCGCCGACGTGGGCGACAAATGCGTAGTTGCCGGCCACCACCAAAACCACCGCCGTGGTTGCCATACCATTGAATTGTGGATTGATTTGCGCAAACGCCCGCACCTTGCCGCTGGCGTCAGAAATCGCCTGTTCCAAAATCAGGCCGATGTCGCGGCGGTTGGTGGAACCGACTCCTTCCGCAAATTCAATTAGTTTGGCTCTAGACCGGCCAATCGCCAAGGCGATGTGTTCGCTCGCAACGCGGCTAGCCTCCGCGCCGCCCGCGCGCCCACCGACACCGTCGCACACGATGAACAGCTGCATCTGCGGATCCACAAGCAAACTGTCTTCATTTTGCTTGCGCACCAAGCCGAGGTCGGTGCGACTGGCGTATTGAACCTGCATGAGCGCTCCAACGGCGAGGCAACAAACCTCTGGCAAATGACACAAAACAGTCCCGTTTGCGCGGGATTGCCTGCGCAGTTTAGGCGCACGTGTCCTAGCGCGCAACCATTTGCGGCTGCCGAATGCCAACGCAGCTAAAATTTGGAAGACCACTGCAGCAACACTTGGCCGGCCAAGCGCTGCCCGAGGGCAACTAGGGCGTCAGATGGCGCAAATGTACCGGCGGCCAAAAGAAACTCAGTACGCGGCCGCCACTGCCAGCGTAGGCGCAAGTCCAGCTCCGCGCCGACTGTGTGCCAAGTCGGGGTAAGACTCAGAAATTTCTCGCCAAAGCCCGGTAGCGTGGCGCCGCCCTCACTGGCAAAGCTGCGGGCGTCGACCTCGGCGGACATTTGCGCAAAAAGTTGCGCCCGATAGCGCAGTCCCACTTGCAATAGGTTGGTCTGATTGACCAATTGCAGCAAACCGACCACCTCGTCGACAGACGGATAAAGCGGCTTCCACGTCGTCAACACGCGATCGGTGGGCTTGGCATCGCCAGAATACATTTGACCATACATCGACAAGCGTTGCGGCAAGTGGCCCTGGCGTTTCAGCGTCAGTTGGCCGACCAATGCGGTCGCCAGCAGATCTTGGCGATCGAGTTGGCCTTCCTGCTGAAATTCTCCAACCTGAACAGCAGCTTCCCCCTCAAATTCCAACCAATGCGCCGGCTGCCAGCCGATCCGCGCACCCATTGTCAGTAACCTGTCTTTTTCATTTGGTTTTCCTGCCTCACCCAACTTGTTGTCGATCAGATACAGGAAATAGACATCTGCCTGCAGGGAAGCGATCGGCGTTGTTTGCAAATAGATACCGCCCATGCTCCGTTCGTAGTCCGGCTGTGCGCTGTTGCGGCGGATCTTGACAACAATCGCATGTAGATCCAGGACCTTGTCGATACCCAAATGCGCATCGATGCCGTCAAACGCATGGCCAGTTTCGTGAAAATCATAGCGTCCAATCATGCGCCCGGCACCGAATTCCAAGGCCATGCGCCCGACATTGAGATCGAGGTTTTTCACCCCCGGCAGACGCAGTTGAATGACGCCCTGCTGCAACCCAATGGGCAAAGGCGATAAATTGACGCCGCTATCGCCAAAAGCGCCGCTAGCCTGCAACTGCATGTACGCCGTGACATTTGGACTGACAAAATTGGCACCGAGGCGCATCCGGTCAAAAAATCCAGACCGCACAGCATCTTGCCCTGCAGTTGAATTGCCAAGGTAGGCCGTCTTGGAGCCGCGAAAGCGCAGTTCCGCGTCGAGTTTGCTTCCGGTGCTACCATTGTCTGCAACGCCCAGATCGCTCTCCAACCCCTGCCGTCGCCCACCACCAACCCGCGGATCGCGAGCTCGGTCAAAAGCAGGTTCTTCCAACGGTTCAATCGGTTGTGTCGCCTCACCCGCCGCACTAGCCGTCGGCTGCTTACTAAGCTCGCTCGGCTGCCCGCTGACTTCGCTCGGCTGCCCGCTGACTTCGCTCGGCTGCCCGCTAACTTCGCTCGGCTGCCCGCTAACTTCGCTCGGCGCCAACGCCAAAGCTTCCGCAGCCGTCAACGCAGACAACAAAAAACCCAAAAAAATTCTACAAACTGCGCCCAAATTTGCGCCCACCGCAGCACGGCCGCGTCGGCCACGTACTCTGCCCCAACCAACCTCAAAAAGCCAATATTCACCCGCGACGTGGGCCGGGGCGGTGGTGGGGGGCATTCGCGCTAACTTAAGAAGACGCCTATGTTTGAGCCCATGCAGCGCTGGCAATAACTCTTCTAATTTCAAGCCATTCGCTAATCTGCGCGGCGACAAGATCGCCGCGCTACCGGTCAAGAAGTCCTCCGTTTCACTCCGGACTGGGCGCGGTGTTTGTGGTTGAATTGACCAGCGTTTTCGGGGCGCGCCGCGAAGGTGTAGGGGCAACTCCATGAATTATTATTCAAATTAGTCCCGAAGGGACTTCTTGACCGGTAGCGGGGGAATCTTGTTCCCACGCCGAACCGTGTGTAATTACATCATAAATGAAATTGCTGAAGCCACGGGCATTTCGAAACGGCAATTGCGATTGCTCGGACCACATTTTCTTAAGTTAGCGCGTATGGGGGCACTCCCTGCCTTCCGCCCGCGAAGCGGTACCCCCAATCTAAAAACCGCGAAGCGGCACCTCGTTCCCCTCGCGCAGCGTCCCACTTCCAACAATCGCGCGTCAGCGCATTGTTGAGACCGAGACGCCGTTGCGGTTCTCTCATTGCGCGAAGACAAAGTCGAAAAATCTTTGCCCGCCCAGCGCAATCGGTCCGGCGCTTTGTGGTCTTGTGGCCCTAATTCTCGCCCCATCTAATCCGCCCTGAGTTGATCGCCCTCCCTAACAAGCCACTGAAATTACTCGATATCCAAAAACGCGTAGGCACAGAACCGGCCCCTTGACACGAAAAGCCATTCGGGCACACTAAGGACATAGCAACATTTTGTACTACAAGCCCGTCGTACGTGTCGAATTTTACTCGATTTACTGAAAGGGGTGGTCAACTCAGG
>CAMDBH010000055.1 GCA_945889325.1 Klebsiella pneumoniae | reverse complement strand
CGTAAAGTGCTCATGATTCTCTCCAACTTCGGGCCAAAAGTAGCCCGAGTCGGAAAGGATCGCGTTTACCGCCGGTTAAATCTAACCTAACAATTACGCGGCGGAACTTGTGTGAATGGAATACTCCGCTTCAGCGGCTATGTTCAACTATCGCAAGGCCAGCGCGGAGATCCGTCATGTCCAGATTCTGCATTATCTTCGCGCTCTTCGCCGTCGCTTGCGGCGCTAAGTCGGTCGTCAGCGTCAGCACCTCAACCGACATCGCTACCAACGCCGATGCCGACGACGCGACCTTGGACAGCGGCCCAGCAACGTGCGTCATTTCAAGCGATTGCGATAAGGCCTCCCTTTGTTTGGGCGGCGTATGCGTGGCGCAGACCGCCTGCAAAAGCGACAAAGCCTGCAAAGACTTAGGCCTAGTTTGCGAGGTAGCTGCGGGCTTTTGCGTGCAATGCCACGACGGGGCCGACTGCGCCAAGGAAGAAAGTTGTAAAGCGCATCACTGCTTAGCCGCTCCTTCGCCTTGCGCTGCTTCCAAAGATTGTTTGGCCGGCCAAGTTTGCGACAAGGGCAATAAAATTTGCGTGGAATGTGTCGGCGCCAACGACTGCGGCGAAGGCCAAGCTTGCAGTGAAACCGTTTGCGTTCCAGCCGGTTGTGTGGCAGGACCCAATAGTTGCGCCGATGTCAAAACCATCAAACAGTGCAAAAGCGACCGTTCCGGTTATGAAACCGTAGCTTGTGGCGACAACACCGTGTGCGAAGATGGCTTTTGCACCAAGCAAGTCTGCGTAAGTGCAGCCAAATCCTGCGACGGCAATGCGGTCGTGACCTGCAATGCGCGCGGCACGGGGACGGGGGCAAAAGTGCCTTGCGCGGTGGCGGAAATCTGCCTCGCGGGCGCGTGCCAGCCAGCGGCGTGCAAGGCGGGCGCGAAAAAGTGCGAAAACAAACAAGTTTTGACCTGCAAAGACGACGGCACCAGTTATGACGTCACCCCGTGCGCGGACAAGCAAACTTGCGATGGCGACAAATGCGTCGCCCAAGTGTGCTTGCCCAATGCGGATTTATGCGACGACACCAAGCAGGTCAAATGCAACGCCAACGGCACGGCGACGACGTTGGTCTTTGACAGCGCGGCGAAATCTAGTGAAAAATCAACGTGTTTGAATGGCGCATGCGTGGCGCTCGCGTGTACGCCCGCAAGCACGTCGTGCGCCAGCGCCAGCGCGGTGGCGACGTGCAAGGGCGATGGCAGCGGCTTCACGACCGCAAATTGCGCACCAGAAATGGGGTGTTTGAACGGCAAATGCAAACCCAAGGTGTGTGTACCGGGCGAAAGCGCCTGCGACGGCACGCAGATAAGTGTTTGCAATAACAGCGGAACGGCGTTGAAGCCGACGACGGATTGTGCAGATGGCAATTTGAAATGCGTGGCCGGGAAGTGTGCGAACACGATCTGTGCGGCTGGGCAAAAGCAGTGTTCTGGGGCGCAGTTGCAGACTTGTGCCGCGGATGGGCTGAGTTGGAAGGCTGCGCCTTGCGATGACGGCGACGGTTGCACCACGGACAGTTGCGACGTGAAAACGACAAGTTGTACGGCAACGCCCAAGAACTGCGACGACGGCGATGTTTGCACCGAAGGCGATGCTTGCAAGAATGGCAATTGTTTTGTCGGCAAAGCCAAGGACTGCGATGACAAAAATGCTTGCACGGTCGATAGTTGCGATAAAGTGAAAGGTTGCAAGAATGTCGCGGCAGCTCCGGATGCGGACAAGGATGGATTTACCAGCAAAGCCTGCGGCGGCACCGATTGCGATGATGCAAATGCGAAGGTAAATCCTGGAGTTAAGGAAGATTGCGCAACGGTTGGTGTCGATGACAATTGCGATGGCAAGGCCGATGAAGGTTGCGTGCCGCCGGTTCAGGGAGCGTTTTCATGCGCAAAAGATGGCGATCCATGTGGCGGGATCGGCAAGTGCGTGAAAGGGCATTGTTTTCAGACGGATGCCAAGGGGTATACTTGGACGTTGGTGCCGGCGGGGACTTTTTGGATGGGGTGTAATGCGGCGTTGGATAAGGATTGCGAAGATCACGAAAAACCACAACATCTCGTTGGTATGTCCGCGTATTGGATTGGGGTTTATGAGGTCACAGTTTTGCAGTACCAAGCCTGCGTCAAAGGCGACGGAAACTGCAGCCCGCCGGCGCCGCAGAGCCAGCCGTATGATAATTGGGGAAAACTCGGCAAGGAACAGCATCCGGTCAACAGTGTGACTTGGTGGCAGTCGCAAGCGTACTGCAAGTCGCTGGGCGGAGATTTGCCGTCGGAGGCGCAATGGGAAAAGGCGGCCCGTGGAGGCTGCGAACTGTACCCAGGCAAGGATTGCGCGTCGTCGGTGCCGAAATACCCCTGGGGAAATGAAGCCCCCATCTGCGGCAAGCACGCAGTGTTCGCTTCAGAAACCGCAGGCTGCGGAACCGAGTCAACCTACGCAGTCGGCACGGGTTCCGCGCAAGGAACCAGCCCTTACGGTGCGTACGACATGGTAGGCAACGTTTACGAGTGGATCATCGATTGGTACGATTCCGCATTCTATGGCAAACCTGCGGCCACGCAGCAAGACCCACTGAATTCCGCAAAGATGCCAGCCACTCCCTACCGGGTGTGGCGCAGTTCGTCCTTCAGCGGAAACTTCGGGACAATACGAGCCGGAGCGCGTGCTGACCAAGAACCAGACAAGGTCGTTTACGACGTCGGCATCCGCTGCGCCAAACCCTTCCAGTAGGCGAAATCGCGAATCACGGGCAGGTCATTGAAAGCCCACGCCAATTCCACAAATTCCAACGCCGCCAGCGGCGTTGGCGGACGGCGGGCACGGAGACCCGCCGCTACACATTTTTTTGTAAATTCATCGAGTTGACCAAATCCCTTGCATCGCAGCTGCTGCCCCGCTAAACTACCACTACGGTTCCACAATGGAACCGCAAGCGGAGGAGCGGATGATCACGACAACCATTAAAAACATTCCAGATTCTCTGTATGAAACCCTGAAGCGCACGGCGGAGCGCAACCGGCGCAGCATCAACCAGCAGGTGATTGTCAGTTTGGAAGATGCGTTGAAAAAGGAGACGGTGGCGGAATTGGACCAACGGATTGACGAATTCAGGCGCAGTTTGGGCGATGTCTGGATTACCGATGAGGAAATCAATGCGGCCAAACGGGACGGCCGCAAGTGATTGTCGTCGATACCAACGTGATTGTTTACCGTTTTGTCGCAGGTCCACACACGCCGCTTGCGACCGCCTTGGCTGCGCGAGATCCGGATTGGCGGGCACCGCGCCTGTGGCGCAGTGAATTCATGAGTGTTCTCCACGCTGAGATTCGGCGACACAAGATCACGCTTGCACAGGCTCACGCTGCCTGGCAGATGGCGCAAATCAGAATGCCTGACATTGACGTTGAAATCGACCATGCCAAAGCACTTGAACTCGCTGTGGATCGCGGTTGTACAACCTACGATTGCGAATTTGTCGCCGCAGCGCAGCAGCTTGGCGTGCATCTGGTAACGGCCGATGGCCATGTTCTGGCGCGTTTTCCGGACGTTGCGCGGAGTTTGGCGGCGGTGACTGGCTGATTGCCGATTAGGAAGTAGCTGGGCTGCTCGCCGTGAAACTGTTTGCGTTCCAGCCGGTTGTGTCGCTGGCCCCAATACTTGCGCTGACGTCAAAAGCATCAAACAATGCAAAGCCGACCTTTCCGGTTATGAAACGATACCTTGTGGCGAAAATGCCGCATGCGTGGATGGCTTTTGCACCAAGCAAATCTGCGCAAGTGGTGCAAAATCATGCGACGGCAACGCGGTGGTGACCTGCAATGCGCGTGGCACGGGGACGGGGGCAAAAGTTTCGTAACCGTAGCCGGTGGCCTTCAGCCACACGGCCGATTCCCAGCAAAGCATTTGACATTCAGACGCTTGTGCCATAACCGATCGGCATTGACCCGCCCCTACCCGACCACTGCGAAAATCGGATCGACCGCACCATCAGCCGCGAAGCGGTCCTCCCAAATTAACCCTTAATCCTCGCCCCTTTCATTGGCGATACGCCCTAATCCCCATCTCGCCGCCAAACGCCGACCGTCAGGACCCGACGGCTTCAGCCGTCGCCGCGGTTAGGGAGCCGAGCGGCGCCCAAAACTTCGGTCTTTTCATTGCAGATACGGCCAATCTCCCTCCCGCTTTGCGCGACTGTCAGAACCCGACAGCTTCAGCTGTCGCAGCGGTTAAGGAGCGCTCGCGGGCATCCCAACTCCCTGATTTGAAACAAAATCGCGCGGGGTGTCGGGGTGGCCGCGCTGGGCCACCCTGACCCGCCGACAGGCGGAACCTGTCGTACGCAAAATGTGCCTAATAGCCGAGCGCCGGTAGGCGCAAGACGATCCTTTGCAAGTGGTTGCCGCGCGCAGCGCAAACGCCGCCCGCAGGGCTAAAAGCAATGCGCAGCTAGACGCCGCCCGCAGGGCTAAAAGCAATGCGCAGCTAAACGCCGCCCGCAGGGCTAAAAGCCCACCGCCTGCAAGGCAGGAACCGCAAACTGCGTTTGCGGCGGACGGCGGGCACGGAGACCCGCGGCTACACAAACTTATAAATAATCATAGCCTTGTGCAGCAAAATCCAAATGTCAGCTGGACCGCTTAGGGCAAAACCTCAGCGGAAGCGTCACCCAAGCCACATAGCTAATGTCCAAACAGCAAACCCCACAAAACTGCCGCCCAGCCACTTCCAGCCGACCGGCAACCAGTGCCCTTGGGCATCGACGCCGCGGCGCAAAACGCCAAACAGCCCGCCAATCCAAACACAGAAGCCCAGAAATACGGCCAATGAAGTCCAAGGACCCACACCGATGGGCCGTGCGTAAGCGGAAGTAAATTCAAGCAATAGCTTGGCCTTGTCGCGTTTGTCGCCGCCGCGATCGGCCGCGCGTACCAGCAGCGCGGGAATGATCTTGTTGACCTGTGCCACCAAATCAGCCCGCGGTTGCCACAGCGAACGCGAGGCAATCAAACCAGAACGCAGGGCATCCAGCGCGTGCACGGCGCGCTCTGGGTTGTCCTTGGCCGCGCGGTTGCCCAAATCCCACAGCGCCGCCGCCGCGTCGTCATGCGCCGGGCCCCACGGCGTGTACCACCGCAAAGCCCAACGGTATTCGTCGATCGCGTCGTCGATTTTGCCGGCTTTTTCCATCTCCACCGCACGCGCATACGCCGCGCGCTGTTCCACGGTCACGCGCGTGCCAAGGGCCAGCAGCACCAGCAGCCCAGCCAGCAGGGGCCAGCGATAATGTCGCACAAAATGCATCAGTTACACCAAATCCCGCCGTTCAAAGATCAGCAGCGCCGCCAGCACAAACAACGCCGTCCACGACAGACCGTAAAGCGCCGCCGAACGCAAATACTCGCCCGGCACCTGCCAGCCGAGCAGCAGTTCATCGGCCACGTTAAACGTAGACAAATCGGGGATCACCGCGACCAACACCCGGCCAAGCACGCGCATCGCTGGGATTTCCACAAATACGCCTTTGGTGTCGGCCATCAAGTTATTGATGACATAGGTAATTCGGCCAATCAAAAACAAACTTGCGGTCAACACGCCAGAAAGCACCGGGCGCGACAATGCGGAAAAAAACAGAGCAACCGAAGTAATAAGCACCACTTCCAAGTAGTGCAGCAGCAAGGCCGTCAGAATCGCCTGCGTCACAGAACCGCCGCGCAGCAACAACACGCCAAACCAGACGCCGGCCATCATCGCCAATTCTCCGGCGAGCAATGTGCACAAGCCGATGAATTTGCCCAGTAAAAATTCACTGCGCCGCACCGGTTTGGGCAAAATGCCGTACAGCGTCTTGCGATCGATTTCTTTGTACAGCAGCAACGCGCCGAGCAGGATCGCCGTGACCACGCACAGCAGCGGAATGACAAACAGGCCAAAATCTTGGACCAAACGCGCCTTTTGATCGACCAGCGCCAGATCGCTTAGCACCATTGAAAAAATCAGCAGCAAAATGGCCACGCCCAACAGGCCGAAAAACAAGCGATTGCGCCCGGCTTCGCGCAACGTGTTGCCCGCGACCGCGCTCATGCGCGCAAGCGAGCGCACGGGCCCCTGCACACGCAAGGTCAATTTGGCGTGTGAAGTCGTGATGTTCATACGCTTCCTTCGGTAGCGGCCGCGCCGCCCTCATGCACATGCACGGCCTTGCGCACAAAAAGGTCTTCCAGTGAATCGCGCAGCGGCGTCAATTCTCGCACCGCTGCCTGTACTTGCAGCGCGATGCCCAGCATCTGCGTCACGTCGCCTGTCGGCAAGCGCAAATGCAGGACGCTGTCGCCCTCCAATCGGGCCGGTGTGCCCAGCGGCCGCAGCGCCAGCAGCGCCGCCTCGCGTTGCGCAGGATCCATGGGCAGTTGCAGTACGACTTCGCTCTCCAGCTTGTCCGTTTGCAGCAAGTCGCTGAGCTTGCCTTGGGCCACGGACTTGCCGCGATCCAAAATGCACACGGAATCGCATAGCGTTTCGATATCGGTCAGCACGTGCGAACTGAAAAACAGCGACTTGCCTTCCGCGCGCAATTCTGCCATGAGTTCGCGTACTTCTTTGCGGCCAATCGGGTCCAGACCACTCAACGGTTCATCAAAAATCAGCAGATCTGGATCGCTCAGCAGACTTTGCGCAATGCCCAAGCGTTGCAACATGCCCTTGGAAAAACCGCGCAAGGGCCGTTTGCTGGCTTGGGTTAGGCCCAAGCGATCGAGCAATTGCGGGATGCGCTTTTTACGCGTCGCAGTGTCCAGACCGTACAGTTTGCCCACGTAATCCAGCACTTCAATGGGCGTCAGATAGTCATAAAAATACGGCGATTCAGGCAGATAGCCCACCCGCGCTCTTGCCATGGCATCATTGGGATCGCGGCCAAACAGTTGGATCTTGCCCGCGCTGGGCTGGATCAGCGCCAAAATGCACTTGATCGAGGTGGTCTTGCCGCTGCCGTTGGGGCCCAAATAACCCATCGATTCGCCGCTGCGCAGCGCAAACGTCACGTCGACGACCGCCTGCACAGGCGCTTGCAGCAAATCGGTCCGAAACGTTTTGCTCACGCCGTCAAGCTGCAAAATAATTTGATTTTCAATGGCTTGTTCCACAATATCCCCGCCGTTAGCCGCCAGCCTGCGTCGCATTATGCACCGAATGCTGCGGCTGCGCGCGGTACCAGGCAATGGTGCGCGCAAGGCCTTCTTCCAAATCGACCAACGGTTCAAAGCTCAGCAAGGACCGCGCCTTGCTGATATCGGGCACGCGCAGCTCAACGTCGACAAAATTCCATTTCATCGCCTGCAAGACACTTTTGGAATTGCACAAGCGCACGATATCGCGGGCTAATTGGTGAATTGTCACCGTCGAACGCGGATTGCCGATGTTAAACGACTGCCCAATCGCCGCCGGTTGCGTCAGTGCCAGCAAAATACCATCGACAATGTCATCGATATAGCACCACGAGCGAATTTGACTGCCATCGTTATGCACAATCAGCGGTTCACCGCGCAGCGCCCGCCGCACAAAATGGTGAATCGCGCCTGTACCCACTTGCTGCGGGCCATAAATGTTGAAGGGCCGAATGGCAACTGTAGGTAAATTATATTGTTTGTGATAATTCAACGCCAAGTGTTCCGTTGCCAGTTTGGCCACTGCATAGGTCCAACGCGCTTCACCAACGGCGCCCATGTGCGTGACGTCGCTTTCAGCGACATTAAAGGCAAAACGGCCAAAGACTTCAGACGTCGAAAAATCGACGACACGGTGCACATCCTGACCCGCTGCCATATTTTCATGGGCAATTTCAAGGACATTCATGGTGCCTTGCAAACTGACCTGCATCGTCAGCACCGGTTGCTGCATCACCGTGTCCACGCCCGCAATCGACGCCATGTGCACAATGTGCTGTGCGCCCTGCAACGCTTGTTTCACCGCCGCGCGATCGCGCACATCCCCCTGAAACAACTTTACATTTGGCAGACTCATTAACGGCGTGCCACTCACGGCATCGTGGTGCAGGTTGTCAAAAAGGGTGATTTGGATCGTCGGATCTTGTGCCAACTGCGCCGCCAGCATCGAACCAATGAAGCCCGCCCCCCCTGTAATAGCTACGGTTTGGCCGCTGAGGAGGGGCAGGCAGGCTTGGGCGACGGTCGACATGGCGGTCCTTGCAGGTTGTTGGCTATTTTGCGTGCGGTGACGCCGCTGCTGGCAGCGGCGCAGGCGGCAGTTCATCCGCCGGTGGGCGTTGATCGGGCGGCGGTAAGACTTCTTTTAACGCGAGCTTGGCGGCAAGCGCTGGCGGTGTCGGCACTTCGTCCCACCATGCTTGGGCATCGCCGGCTTGCAAGGGCGGTGAGAATTTGCGCTTGGGTCCAACCATCAGCGCTAATCCCGTTGAAAGGTAAGGCCAATCGCGTTGATGCATGCGGTCATACCAAGCGAGTTCGGCCGCCGTTTGGCCTTTGTTCTGTTGGTCCAAAAGGTTGCGCAGCCGACTGCGTTCGTCTTCATTGGCGTCGGCGTAAGTGATAAGCGCCGTGCGGATGCTGTCATCGACAAGGCCGGCGTGGCTGTATTGCGCTGCCAAGTAATTTGGATCGTAGATAAAGCCAGGAAATGAATAGGCAATGGCTAGATATTTCAGCGCCAGATCATTGGTCACTTCAATAGCCGCTGCGTCCTTGGGTTCCATGGCGTAGCGCAAATTATAAGCGATTTCATGAAACAACCACGGATCGTCGGCAAAATATTCCAGACCCAAACGCGAAAAGCGATTGGCCCGCCGCGACACATCGGCGTCGATGCGCTGACCGAACTTGATCACTTGGCTGCCCCAACGGTACGTCGTGCGGTTGTGGGCATCCAAGGCCCAAATGGACTCCAAGTACATGTCGATCCAAGGCAATCGGCTGTCCGTGATCAAGTGATCGACAAAATAGTGGGCCGCACGGACAAACAGCAAATCGGCCAAAAACGCTTGGTTGCCAAGCGAGGCCATGCGCAGCACCGATGCCGGCGGAACGTAAGCCGTTTCAGCGGTTTGGCCCAACGCCCTGCGCGCGCCCGCCAGATCTTTGTCCATGCGAAACCACTGCGCGGCAAAAAACGCCAGCCAGATCGCTAGCAGCAATGTCAATAAGTGCAATCGGCGTGCGGGATTGGCGAGCCAGTAGCGCAACCATTCTCCGCCGGCGGTTTTTGAGGGGCGTGTGTGCACAAGAAGCCCAAGCGCAAATCGCTGCGCGATACTTGCAAATCTAACTGTTCCAAGCGATTGCGGCAAGCTGCGTGGCGCGGGAATTTGGCGCGTGTGTTACGCTGTTGACGGTGCAGCGGCCTCAACGGGCTGTGCGGAAAGGGACGGATGCGTCAATTGTTCGGGCTTGCCATCATTGTGACCTTTGTCGCCATTGTTTGGGCATGCTGGCCAAGCGCGGCCGAGGTTGCGGGGCGCTTGCAACTCGATCGGCCCACGGTGTTCAATCGGCCGCGCGGACCGCAGCCAACGCAACTGCCACCCCAAGAAGCGACCGAAAAACCGAACGTTCCAGAAACGCCAGTGCCGCGCGTAACCACAGGTCAGCGCGTGGTGGTGCGCTTGAGTGAGCCGCCGGCCGCGCGCTACTTGAGCGCCAAGCCCGATTCAACCGACGCTTTTTACCGCGATCTGGTGCGCGAACTCAGCCACGGCCAAGCCGTCTACGATGCTGATCTGGCGCTGGCGGCGCGTGAATTTGTCATTCAAGATACAGAGTTGGGCCAGTCACCGCCTTCCGATGTGCGCGAGTTTTTGGTGACCGGTGTGGGCGCGCTGGCGGCCGACACGCTGTTTCAGCACGTCAAAACCACCAATGACACCGACAGCGCGCTGCGCAAAGCCATTGAAAGTGTGGTGCAAGATCGGACTTCGGGCACGGGGCCGCTGCATATCGGGGTGGGTGAAGTGTTGACACCGGGCGGGACGTACTCGCGGCAAATCGGCGTGGTGGGCACGCGGCTGCCGATCGACATCGCGCCGCTGGCTCGGGCAGCCAATCTCCGCCAAACGATCCATATTCGTGGGCATTTGCGCGCGGCGTGGCATGAAATTTCAGCGATTGTGCTGCGCCCTGATGGGACAATGGATACCGTGCAACCGACGATAAACGGCGACGACGTGCAAGTGGCGATCGAGACCGGCAACCGCGTGGGCGCTTTGGAGATGCAACTGGTCGGCTCTGGGCCTGAAGGTCCGGGCAAATTGGTACAAGTGCGCATCGACGTTGGGCAATCACCACCACGCGAAGCGAGTTTTCAATTGGCCCCAGATGAAACGGCGATTCAAACCGCCGATGCCGCATCGGCCTACGCGTTTACTTTGGTCAACAGCGATCGCAAAGAACACGGCTTGGCGGCGCTGCAATGGGATGCTCAACTGTCTGTCATTGCACGTGAACATAGCGCAGATATGCGCGATCACAATTTTTTTGGCCACCAATCGCCGAGCACCGGACTGCACGTCGATCGCATGCGCGTTGCCGGGTATCGGTCGGTGGCTTCGGCGGAAAATTTGGCCCACAACATCTCACTATTTGAAGCAGAACGCGGGCTTATGCACAGCTTGGGCCACCGCCGCAACTTGCTCGACCCCGATGTCACGCACATCGGTCTGGGCGCCGCCGGGTCAGACGACGTCAACGGCCACCGGCGCTGGTGGATCACCCAACTTTTTGCCAAACCCGTGCGCAATCTCGATTTAGCCGCCGCGGTGGAAAAAATGCGCGCCGACATCGATGCCCTGCGAAAAACCAAGGATCAAACAACCCTGGAAGACGACGCCCAACTCAACGCCGTGGCAAAACGCGCGGCCGAAGCGGGACTGCAAGGCAAGGTCGACAGCGCCTCAGCGCTTGCGCTGCAAGCAGCTAAAGATCAAGGGCTTTTGCACGGCAAGCTGCGCGCGTGGGCGGCCTCTTTGCCAGCGATCGATCAGCTCAAACTGCCAGATATTGTGCAGGTAAGCCAGGCAACGCGGCTGGGCATTGGCGTCGCGCAGGACCCGCGCAGTGCAGATGGTCGGGTGGCGGTCGTGCTGTTGGTGGCGGACTAGGCTCCCGCCTTCGTGCGAGCGACGGATTGGGGCATACCGCAAATCAGCGTTTTCTAGCCGCGATCGCTGCGGGCGCGGCTGACGCCGATGCGGGTCGCACCGCGTCGTTGGCTGAAGTCGCCGCCCAGTTCGGCGTGAAATTGCCGTGAACGTACAAGTTTGCTTGCGAGCGTCCGCAGATTTGGCCGCCATTCGCCGCAATTCACTGGATCACGCCAGCAACACCTTAACATCATAAGCACAAATCTGCGAGTCGCGCGTAATCAGCGTCAACTTTTCCACCCGGGCCTGGGCGACAAGCATCCGGTCGAACGGATCGCGGTGGAGTTGCGGCAAGCGGATCAGCTCGTCGATGTGGCTGAAATGAATTGGCAAAACTTCAAACCGGCTGGCGGAAATCCCGTCCGCAAAACTGCCGGGCAGTGTCAGTCGTCCCAGCGATTGTTTGATGGCGACCTCCCACGCCGAAGCCATGCTAACAAAGGCAATTTCTGCTTCGGAAAGGGCCTTGCGCGCCTGCGGGGTCAGCGTCGGGTCATTCTGCCGCCACCAGAGGAACACGTGTGTATCCAATAGGATGCGTCTCACGGCACTTGCCCCTCAAACGCCGCGAGCCATTCATCTGGCAAGGGCGCGTCAAAATCGTCTGCAATGATCATGCCTTGCTCCCAACCTCCAGGCTGTCGGGCTGGTGTGGGATACTGCTCCAACGGCATCAGTCGCGCGTATGGCTTGCCCGATTTGGCGATCACAATTTCCTCTCCAGCGGCGGCGCGGTCAACTAATCGGGATAAATGGGTTTTCGCTTCAAACATGTTGACAATTTCTGGCATGGGCCCTTCCTGCAGGCGATGCGGAGCCGCCAAGGTCAGCTTAGCGCACGAGTTTGGCTTAGTCAACTTAGGCTGGGTATCGGAAACTCGGAAATAGCTGTAGGCGCCGGCTTGCCGGTGCGCAGTTCGCGAAGTCTCGAGACCGGTCTCAGTCTCAGTCTCACCCGCGCGCTTCTGCGACAGATCGGTCCTAACTCTGCAAATTTATGCAATGCCACAGGTGGCACAGCCCTTGCACCTGTCGTGGTTCACCGGGTCGCTTCCGACCCATTTTTTGGAGTTTGCCATGTCCACCGCCACGACTTCCGTTCACACCTACCGCGCGCCGCCTGCTGCCGATCGCCCCCGTCCACCGCTCGGCGGGCTGGATCCGCAGTCCAAAGAGGCCGAACTTTTCAATGCGCTGCGTCCGATTCGCCGGCTGATGGCCGCCAAGCACGGCGTGCCGCCGTATTTCATTCTGAGCGACGCGAGTTTGGCCGATTTGGTGGTCGTGCGGCCGGCCAATGCCGATATCTTGCTGTGTGTCAAAGGCTTTGGCCCGGGCAGGCTGGCAACGTACGGCGAGGATGTGCTGCTGGCCGTGCGCGAACAGGCCCGTCAACTCGGTATGTCGCTGGCCGATGTGCCGCCGGATCCGGCGCGACCCACCTCGATTTCAGCGAAATCGGCGGCGCCCGCCGACGACAGCGTGCGCCAAGCGGCGTTTGCCGCGTTCACCGGCGGCGAATCGATCGCCGCCGTGTGCGTCGCCATCGATCGTTCTCCAAATGCGGTTGTCGCCCTTTTGGCCCAATTTGCGGCGGCAAATGGTTTGGCCAGCCTGGAACCTTGGCTGAACGATGCGCTTCTGAGCCAAATCGAAGCCCAACTGGCCGTGCACGGCGGCGATCGCCTCAAGCCCGTGTACCTCGCCCTTGGCGAGCAGGTGCCGTATACGCTGCTGCGGCTGGCGCGGGCGTTCTTGCCGGCGCGGCTGGGGGCGGAGGCGCCGGCCGTTGCGCGCCGCCAGTGATTTGGAATCTTAGGGGCATTTGGCCCTTAATTTTCGGCGACCACTGCGCAAAACCTCAGCGGAGCGCCTCAAACATGAATTGCACGTTAGCCTCATGCATCAACCGCGCAACATAGGTTTCCGCATCTCTTTTGCGCACCGCATCCAACACATGTTCGGCGATCTCGCGGCGCACGACAGGGTCTTTGGGCGTGAGGTGCACCGCCGGTTCAAACTTGTCCAACCGCGAAATATGCCAACCAAAAGCCGAGCGCACCGGCGCGTGAATCTGGCCAGGTTGCAGGGCGATGACAGCTTCGGTAAATTCGCGCACCATCAAATTGTAGCCCTTTTGCTCTTCGTAAGGCTTGGTCTTGTCGTAATAAAACGTCAGCGCTTGCGTGCCTACCAGCGGCCATTTGGTGGTAGATGCCATTTTGGCCGCCATTTCCAAACCGTTTTGCGGCGGATCGGCTTCAAACATCGCATAGATTTCCGCCGCTGCCTTGGCGCTGTTGTCGATGCAAGTGCGGACCTCTTCGCGTTTGAGGCATTGGTGAAAATCGCCTTGGCAACACAGGATTTGCACGTCCGTCACGTAGTACGTCGCCACCCGATCGTATCGACGGTGCACATCTTGATTTTTCCACGCAAATTCAATGTCGGCGTCGACGATCTTGTCGGGCGTCAACTCGCGTTCAAGCTTTTGGCTGAGCAGGCGCCCAGCAATGGCTTTGCGCTGACTTTGAGCCAGAATTGAAACTTGCCACAACCCTTTTTCTTGGGCGGCCGCCGCCAATAGTTCTGCATCAATGAGGGCTTGCACGACGGCTCGGTTGCTGACCTGCGCTGGGTAATCGGCACGTACCGCATCAAAGTCGCCGCGCGTAATGGCAACGCCTTGCACGCACGCCAGTACATCGGCAGTCAACACCCCAAATTTACATGATTTTGTTGCCCAAGGCCGCCCAGCCACCGGCCCCGCCGCTAGCGCCGCTGTGCTCGGCGCGGTCGCGGACAAAGGCGCAGTGGTTGCCGGCTGCGCGGTTGAATGGCAGGCTGTGACGCCAAACGCACACAGAAATAGCCATACGTTGAGCGCAGCAAGGCGAGGCGTCGGCATCATGGCGCTTCCTTGCGCTGGGCGAGTTCCACGCCGGACCGCGCTACGACGTAGGTCAGCGCTAACAACAGCGATCCCGCCAAATAGTCCTTATCTGCCAGGGCTTGCAAGGCATGGCTCATGGGCCATACGGATGAAAGCGTCAGGGCAACACCCAACCAGCGCATCACGTGAAAGGCTGTAGACAAGAAATACCTCCCTTCGCTAAACGCAACATCTATTCATCAAATCAACCGATTGCATGGCCTCGGTGCCACAACCACAACAAACTGCCCAATAGCGCCCCCCACGCCAGCCTGCGCACGGCGTAGGCTGGCCAGCCGTCGCGCGGGCCTTGGGCCACCTCGACCTCACCGCGCAAAGGCAGCAGCCGCAGCGCGACCCAACAGACGGTGACACCGGCGACGCGGGTGGCCCGCGCGCGTTCAAAGTCCGCGTCGGCCAGATTGTGCACCCAAAAGGCCTGCACAAGCCAGATCGCGCCGATCAGCCACTGCAATGGTTGCACAAAAGTAGTCGGCCCATGCAATAGCGCGCGCAGCGGTGCGGGCTTGTGGTCGGCGCTGCTAGGCACTTTCCACGCCGCGGACAGCAGACCGAATACCAAAATAACCAGCAATATCGCCTGAGCTGGGCCGGTCGTTCGCGGCCCATGCAGGTCGGGCGCGGCCACAACAATCGGCACCGGTCCCAGCAGCGCCGCGGCCAGAACCGCGTTGACCTCACCAGTCAACGCCGTGCAGAGCAACGCAAAAGGACCGCAAAGCGCCAGCGCCCAACACACCGGCTGCTGCAACCCCGCGTCAGGATAAAGAAAAGCGAATGGCACTGCCACCGTCGCCAGCCACAGCCCCAAGCCCCAAAACGCCACGCCACCCACGCGCCGGGTTTGCACAGCGATTTGCTGGATGCGCTTGAGGGTTTTGGCAATACGAGGCAGCATGTGCGCATGATACCGCGGTTGCCCCAATTCGCTACAGACCCGCTGCGGACTTTGTTGCGGCTTTTTTGCCCGTTGCTGGTGCTGGTCGCCGCTGGGACAAATTGGGCATATGCCCGCGATATGACTGGTAAAGCTGGCGTAGGCGTGCAGGTGGATGCGCAGCAGGTACCGCGGTTGGTGTTTCGCTATTGGCGCACAAATTCGGCGATCGAATTGTTGGCGGCGTGGCCATCGATGACGGCGCAGTGGCCGGCGGACAGCAAATTGGCGGACTTGCCCGTGGCTACCCGCCACACCAAGGACGGCGATGTGTTGCAACACTATTTTTACGAGCAGCGCCAACCGATTCGCGTGGCCTTGGGCTTTTTGGTGCGGATCGGCGATGCCCCGCGGGCGAGTTTGGCTATTGGCGTGCGGCCTTGGCTGCAGATCGACAAACGCAACATCCGCTGGCGTTTGGGCGGCGAGCGCGACCGCGTGACCGTCGATCCGCCGTTTACAGACGCCAAAGGCAAAGTTGCGCCGGAAGAAATCACATTTTGGAACTACGGCGTGGAATTGCCGCTGCAAGCGGAAGCCTTTTTGACCGACAATTTCAGCCTGCAAGGCTATGTCTCGATCAATGCCACCTTTGGCGCACCAGTGGACGACAAAACGGCGTTGAGCAATCCGCTGGCAGGCCGCGCCGGTGCCAACACTTTTACCTTGAGCACCGCCGGTGCTTTTGGCGGTGGTGCTGGATTTTGTTTCTATTTTTGACCTTTGCGCCACTGCCAACGCGCAGGTCGGCAACATCGAGATCATGCACATTGCCCTGATTGAACCCGAAATCCCCGGCAACACCGGCAGCATCGGCCGCGTGTGTGTCGGCACCGGCACCAGCTTGCATTTGATCGGCAAGCTTGGGTTTTCCTTGGATGAAAGCTACGTGCGCCGTGCCGGTTTGGACTACTGGAAGCACGTCGATTTGCACCGCCACGCCGACGTCGATGGGTTGATCGCGGCGCTGCCGAATTGCCGCCTGCATTTTTTTACCGCGCGCCATGAGATGCAGCCTACGCCGCAGCGGTATGACAAAATCGCCTATCACCACGAAGATATTTTGGTATTTGGCAGTGAAACCAAAGGCTTTACGCCTGAGATCCGCCAGCGCTTTGGCGCGCACTTCGTTCACGTGCCGACCAACGGCCAAATCCGCAGCTTGAATTTGGCCAATGTGGTGACGGCTGCGCTGTATGAGGCACTGAGACAACAGGATTTTCCGGTTTAAAGCGAGGTGTCAGGTATTCACCCTTTCCGATCTAAAAGAGTTAAGTGTTAATACCTGACACCTTTCTAACCCCGTGAATCTACGCTCCCAACACCCCTTCCGGATCCCAAGCCCGCGCCAGCGCGGTCATGAGCACCTTGGCCGCGGGCGGCATGCGCTCGCGCGTGATCGCGCGCAGGCGCGGGCCTTGCCAAATCGGCACCGCGCCCGCGTCCAAAAGCGCGCCAAAGCGCTGCATCAACGGATGCAGATCGGGGCGCGGCGCCGGCAAGCCACAGCGCAAACGCAGGAAATCTGGATGCAAAGCCCATTGGCGCTGTGGCGGCTGCTCAGCCTGCGCGTACAAAGCGTCACTGACATCGAGCAGCCCAGCCACATCAGGCCAAGCCAAACGCAGATCGAGGAAAGCCGCCGGAGGCAGGGTAGACAGCCTAGAATCGCGCGGTTTTTGCCCAAGCCGCACGCGCGGATCCTCGGCCACAAACGCGGGCAAGGACGCGGCCATGCGCTTGAATTCAGACCGAATGCGTTCGGCCACTGCCGGCAAATCTTCTTCACCGCGCCAAGTGGCGGCGCGCACTAGCACATACAGCACGCCCTGATCTTCGGTCAGCAAGATCGAATCGATCAGCCGCAACGCCAGCACTTGCCGCGCCGCCGACAACACGCCGAGAAGAGTCTGGCGATCGGCTTTGAATTTCGCCTGACTCCAAGAAATGTGCGCCGCCCGCTGCAAGCGCAGGCTGACTTCACACAGCACGGCCAATTTGCCTTCGGACGCCAATAAAAGCGGCAGCGGACTGGCCAGCCCTTCACCCAGCCACGGCGGTTGCCCCAGCATTTCTGTGCCGCCAACGCGCAAAGTCCGCCCGCCGCCTGTGACAATTTGCGCGCCGACTACGTCCGACAGCAAGCTGCCATCGCCCAAGCCGAGTTCGCCCGGCTCACCGCTGGCCAATTGCGCACCGATCGTTTGGGCCAAAAGCTGAGTCGGCAAGCCGCGCAAACACAGGCGGGCTTGGCGGGTCGCCCGATCAACCGCTGCAATCTCAACGCCCGCGCCGACTGTGACCACGCGGCGCGCCACATCGATGGCTGGCGGACGGTTGAGGCCGGTGGTGTCGACCACCAGCACATCGCGCAGTTCTTCTGGTTGCAAAACAGGCAGTTGGGCGCAAATTTCCAGCGGCACATGCCGCTGCCGCGCCACGCGGATGATCTGTTCCATGTGGTCGGCGTGGCCGGGGCGCACAACGGCGAGCGGTCCGGTGGCGCTGTCGGCGTCCAAGCCGACCATACGCCGCGCAAGTTCGCCCACCGCCACGCGATCGCGCCCCAGCCGATCGATGAGATCGACTTGCGCCGCATTGGTCATGGTTCCGCGAACTTCGACCATGGCAAAAGACTAGACGCTATCGGCGTCTTTGCCAAGGGCCTCACCGGGGCACAACTGGGAAATTACAACCCGTACACGCGCAAATCGTCGACAAAAGGCCCTGGAAAATTGTTGTTTTGGCCATCCACAGAGTGGAAGCGCAAACGCATCGTGAATTTCTTGCCGGCAAAAGTGCTCAGGTTGATCGTGCGCAAAGTCCAAACATGCTGCGGATCTTTGACAATTTCCGTCGACAAGTTGTTGGCTGTGTACGGGTTGTTCTGCGACGGACAGGCGCCCTGAACTTGGGTGCATTTAAAGCCGTCCGTGGACACTTCAAAATACGTGTGGTCCCAGTTGCCATTGTTGTTTTCAACGTTGATATTGAACCAAGCCTGCATGGCCAACGTTTTGTAAATCGATGCGTCGACCGTTGGGTTGTACGTCGCCGTACCGGTAGCCGCTGCGTTGTTGTCGTTGCAGTTGGCGTTGGTGCAGAAATTGGTGCCGTTGTTGAAATTCATTGTGCAAGCACCGGTTTTTGGTGCAACCGAGGCCGGCGTGGCGTCGATGGCCCACGTCACGTTGTTGCCAACGGGCGCTGAATACGTCCAATCGACATCGCCGCAATTGAAGTCGAGTTTGACAAACGGCACTAAGCAAGCCGAGTTGGACGTGCAATCGCTGTCCGCGCAATCGATCTTGTCGTCGTAGTCGTTGTCGATGCCGTCCGTGCAATTCTCCACACAAGTGGGCTGACCGACGCAAGCTTTGTCGGCACAGTCGATCAAACCATTGCCGTCGTTGTCAATCGCATCGGTACAGATTTCAGGCTGCACGACCTCTTGCACCACAATGTTGTCGATAAAATAGCCTTTGCCGACATTGCCATTGCCTCCCCAAGGATTGGCCAAGCTAAATTCAAGCCTGAAGCTTTTGCCGGCCACGGCCGGAATCGGCAACACCAAATCGCGCCAAATGCCCTGAAAGTTGGCCGCGATGTTCAACGTAAACGTGTAAAGCACCGCATTTGTCACCGTATCGCGCACAATCACCTGCGGAATATCGGTGTTGTTGTTGCCGTCGATCTGATACCAGGCTTGGAACAGTAGCGTAGGCACGCCAAAAGCCTTTGTTGCATCAATGGTTGGCGAAGCCGCCGTGCCCGTCGGATTATAGCACGCCCCGGGGAAGTTGGGGAACACGTCGCAATAATTGACGTTGTTGTTCAAATTGAGGGTGCATTCGTGTGCCGCTTGATCGGTCACAACTGGCAATTGATCGACCGCCCAAATCACGGCCTTGCCCTGCGGCTTGTCCAACGTCCAACCTTTGGCCGCATCGGCGCACAAAAGCGCATCGTTGTACAATTTGCAATCCGACTTGGTCACTGTGCACTTGCCGACTTTGCAAAGGCTTTCCGTGGTGCAAGCCACGCCGTCGTCGCAGGGCGTGTTGTCGGCAATGGCTGTAAACGTGCATTTGCCGGTCAAAGGATCGCAAGCATCGGTCGTGCAAGTGGTACCGTCGTTGCAAACCTGACTGGCGCCGGTTACACATACGCTTTTGCCGTCGCATTTGTCGCCAAAGGTACACTTGTCACCGTTGTCACAGGGCGCGGTGTTCGGCGTTGACGCGCACTTGCCGGTTTTGGGGTCGCAAGCGTCATTGGTGCACACGTTGCCGTCGTCGCATTTGAGCGCATTGGCCGCGCCCACACATTTACCCGCAGCACATGCGTCCTTGTCCGTGCAGAAATTGCCGTCATCGCAGGCCAAGCCATCGGCAACCGCCGTGTTGACACAGTTGCCCGTAGCCGCTGCACAACTGTCGGTGGTGCAGGCGTTGCTGTCGTCGCAGGCTTTCTTGGTGTCGCTGACGCAAATGGTGTTTTTGCAGTAATCCGCCGTGGTGCAAGCATCGCCATCGTTGCAAGTGCCGACTTTGGCCGTCCACGAACAACCGCCCGTTTTTGCATCGCAGGCATCGACCGTGCATTCCTTGCCGTCGTCGCAGTTGGCCAACTTGCCGCCTTGGCAATTGCCAGCGGCACAGGTTTCGCCGACCGTGCACACGTTGGCGTCGTCGCAGGGCAATACATTGTTGGTGTGCGAGCAGCCCGTCGCCGGTATACAACCTTCAGTTGTACACAAGTTCGCGTCATCGCAAACTGTTTTGATGTCAATGGCCACGCCGCCAGCGCACTTGCCATTGAGGCCGCATTTTTCACCGCTGGTACACTTGTCGCCGTCTTCGCAGGCGCCGTTGCTCGGCGTCCACTTGCAGCCGGTCAATGGATCGCAGCTGTCGTTGGTGCAAGGGTTGCCGTCGCTGCAATCAGTCTTGGCGCCGACCGTGCATTTGCCCGCCGTGCAAAGGGAATCGGCGGTGCACAGATCAGCCTTGCCGCAGTTGGTCTTGTCGGCTACTGGCGTGTAAACGCAGCCTTTGATCGCATCGCAGGCATCCGAGGTGCAGACATTGGCGTCATCGCAGCCCTTGGCCCCACTGGCGACGCATTTGCCCACGGCGCACACGCCCAACTGGCATTTGTCGTTGAGCGCACAACTCGCCGTATTGTTGACGTTGCTGCAACCGGCCTTGCTGTCGCATTTGTCGTCGGTGCAGGAATTGGCATCGTCACAGGTTTTTGCCTTGCCGGGCGTGCACAGGCCACCGCCGCAGACGTCGCCGTCGGTGCACGGGTTGCCGTCATCGCAAGGGGTGCTGACGTTGGAGAACACACAATTTCCCGTGACCTTGTCACAACTGTCCGCCGTACAAACGTTTTTGTCGTCGCACACTTTGGCCGGTCCCGCGTTGCACTTGCCATTTTGGCACAAATCGCCCGTGGTACAGCCGTTGCCGTCCTCGCAAGGCTGCGCATTGGCACCGAAATTGCAAACACCCGTCGCCGCATCGCAAGTGTCATTGGTACACGGATTGCCGTCGTCGCACACCGTCGTTTTGGTCGCCGTACACTTGGCGTCTTTGCAGGCACTTTCGGTTACGCACTTGTCGTCCAACTTGCAAACCACTGTGTTATTACTGATTTGGCAGCCGATTTTGCTATCACACACCTCATTGGTGCACACGTTGCCGTCATCGCAAACTTTGGCCTTACCCGATGCGCACTTGCCCGCCGCGCACGCGTCGCCGTCAGTGCAAGCGTTGCCGTCGTCGCACGCATTAAAGTTGTTGAGGTTCACGCAAGCGCCGCTGACCGGATCACAACTGTCATTGGTGCACAAGTTGCTGTCATCGCACACTTTGGCCTTGCCAGCCACGCAAGCACCGCCGCCGCAAACGTCGCCGTCAGTGCAGGCGTTGCTGTCGGTGCAGGCCCCGGTATTGTTGCCATAAACGCATTTGTTTGCGGTCAAATCGCATTTGTCGTCGGTGCAGCCGTTGTTGTCATTGCACGCCGCGTCGTTCTTGCACTGGCACGTCGATTTGCCCGGCGCGCACGCGCCCGCCGCACAAGAATCACCGGACGTGCAAACATCGCCGTCATCGCAAGGGGTACCGTCCAAGCCGTTGCCGATGATGCATTTGCCCTCAACGCATTGAAAAGCTTTGCAAGCACCCAGAGGCGGCGCGCCAACCACCGCACAGTCCAAAGCGACCGCACACTGGGGTGCCGCAATATCGCCGCCGCCGATAATGCCGTCGGGCGGGTTGACCGCATCGCCATCTACGCCGACAAAGCCATCGTCGGTGCCGGGATTGGCCGCATCGCCATCGACGCCGACAAACCCGTCGTCGGTGCCGGGATTGACCGCATCGCCATCGACGCCGACAAATCCGTCGTCGGTGCCGGGATCGATTGCGTCGCCGTCCGCGCCGACAAATCCGTCGTCGGTGCCCGGATTGATCGTGTCGCCGTCTTCGCCCACGGCTACGTCATCGCTGCCCGGGTTTGTTGCATCGCCGTCCAATCCGGCAGAACCATCATCAGTTCCGGGTGTTACCGAATCGCCATCGACTCCAGCCTGCGCATCCACGCCGGGGTTGCTGCCATCGCCAGCATTTTGCGTTTCCAAGCCTGCCGCATCGACATCGGACGCAACATCGGCATTTGCAACGGTTTCTACCACTGCGTCGTCGCCGCAAGCCGCTAGACCAGCAGACAGGGCGGCAATGGCCAGCCATGTCGCCGCGGAAAACTTGTCGAATTGTGCAACATTACGGTAAGTTAACAGTGATTTCATAAATTCTCCTAGCGTTTCTGGCCCCCAAGCCGACTGGGTCGAGCGTCCCAAACGCTCTGAGTCCCACGTCTAGCATTGGCTTTCACGGGCACGGCGTCAAGCAAACCTGCCGCTTTGCACACGCTTGCACACACTTTTGTAAGTTTTTTTGGCTCTAAAAGCGCTGGCGCAGCCAAGATTGTCAATGTCGCTCATGTGACCGCGCAGGGCGATCGCAAGAACGGTAACCATCTGACACTTTGAGAGATATTCTCAACTTTATCAGCCCTGGTTACCGCCAACCGGTGATCTGCGGACATTGGGGCGCACGGTTTGGAACACAATCGCTGAATTATTAAAAGTATTTTC
>CAMDBH010000054.1 GCA_945889325.1 Klebsiella pneumoniae | reverse complement strand
TTCAGAAAATACTTTTAATAATTCAGCGATTGTGTTCCAAACCGTGCGCCCCAATGTCCGCAGATCACCGGTTGGCGGTAACCAGGGCTGATAAAGTTGAGAATATCTCTCAAAGTGTCAGATGGTTACCGTTCTTGCGATCGCCCTGGTTGTGGCGGTGCGGGACTTGCGCAAAACTGCTGCGCAAACTATCTTGTTCGCGTTGCAGCGCTCGAACGTGACACCCACATTCACGGCGCTGTCGCCCGTAAGGGGCTGCAGGAAAATAACTCGATCGAGTTATTTTCCTAGGCGGAGCCGCGAATCCGCATCGGTGAGCTTGGCGACCCAGCAAAACTGCCGGGGCAAATCGTCAAGTTACTACTTGACAGGCCCTAATTGCAGAGTTAACCACAGAGGCACCCCATGGCAGGCGCAAACGTAGTCACAGTGACTGAAGCAAATTTCCAATCGGAAGTTCTCGATTCAAAAGTTCCCGTATTGATTGATTTTTGGGCAACTTGGTGCGGACCTTGCCGCGCGGTCGCGCCCCTTATCGACCAACTCGGCGACGAGTACGCAGGAAGGGCCAAGATCGGCAAGATCGACGTCGATACCAACCAAAAATTGGCCGGACAGTTTGAAATCAGTTCAATTCCCACGCTGATGATCTTCAAAGGCGGCCACGTCGTGGAGCAAGTCTTGGGCGCGCGGCCGAAACCGGCAATGATTGCAATGCTGAACAAACACCTGTAACTAGAAAGTTTTTCGGTCACTAAGCCGCTCGTCCGCCGCAACGGCAGATGGAGCGGTTTGGCAATTTTGGCAGTGCGCTTATGTGCACGCGGCGTGGACAGAACAATGGACAAGAAATTTATGGCGTTGCTTGTGGTCGCGGTCCTTGCCGGCATCGGCATCTGGCTTGCGGTCGGCGGATCGGCTGGCGACGCAGCAAAAACCAAAGCGGCTGCCGACGCTGCCGCAGCCAAAGCGGCTGACAGCGTCAAGGCCAAAGCGGCGCCGATTGTCAAACGCGAAGAGGGACTTACGGGCGATCACAATGAGCCGGATGTCACCACGAATTTGGCGCTGCCGGGGCAACTGCCGGCGTTGAAAAATGTCGAAACCAATTTGCCGGTCGCGCCGACCAAACCGCACGGGCAGTTTGAATTGGAAGGCGACGTGCAAGAGGGTGATGCGGAAGCCGCTGTTCGTGCAGTCTTTCCGGCGATTCGCGACTGCTATGCCGAACTCAAGACCCGCGCGCCGCAGGCGCGAGGACGCATGCTGATGAAATTTGGCATCACCGGTGGCGCAGAGCCGGGTCAGGCTAAGCTAGGTGAATTGTTCCTGAAAGAGACGCAGTTCACCGATCCAAAATACCTGACCTGCGTGCGCACGGCGATCGACGCGACCAAGTTCCCCGTCGGCAAGAATATCAGCGGAAGCGTGACTGTGCCGCTGTTCTTGTCACCGGAAGACGCGGGAGACAAAGCCGAAGAAACCAAATAGCCGTTCAGACACTGCTAGTTGCAGTGGACGAAAAAGCATTTTGGCGTGTAGCCCAATAGCCCACAAGTTTCGCAGAAACAGCCGCTTTTCGGTTCGCCGGGCACCACGATGCATTTGTCGGAACTTTTGCCGACGCAGACACTGTCGCTGCAAGTCGGCGGATCGCTGGCGCCGCAGTTCTTGCCGCAAGAACAATCCGGTTTGTGCGCGGGCATTTGCGAGCAGCCGCAGAATTGGGGCAGTGGTGCGTTGTTGAAAACGCAGTCGTCCAAGGGTGCGCAGTCAGCGCTCGGGTGGGCCTTGCACACATAGTCTGGGCAGATCTTCTTGTCGCTGCCGCACTTGTCGCCGCAGTAGCAAACTGGATGATTGTCGGTGCAAAATTTGGGATCACAGCGGCGGGTGATGTCGGCTGGGCATTTGTCACCGCAGTAACATTGGGCTGACGTGTAGCAGGTCAAAAGGTACGCGCAATCGATGTCGCGTGCAGCAAACGCGGGTGCGATCGCCGATCCGACACAGCTGGCTTGAACGGCATCGGCGCCTGCGGCGGCGTCGCTGTCACTGCCGCCGGTTGCGGCGTCCGAGACGATCGCCCCACTTTGAATGTCGCTCGCGGGATCGCCACAACCGCCTATCATCAAATAAGATAGCCCAATTGCGCCAGCGAAGACCCAAAATCTATTTTGCGACATACTGCCTCACGCGGTCGCTTTGGGCCACCGCCAAGCCATAGCGTAGCGTTGTCGCGGTCGCAGGTGCAACCTGTCATAAACTTGCGCCCTTCGAACTGATTGTGCACCATGTGGACGGCTGCGGCCGTCAAACTTTGGGGTTGATCATGAGAAATCAAAATATTTTCAGGCGTTTAGTCCTGTTCGGGCTTTTGGCGGGCATGGGGTTGGCCTGTACCGACAGCACCGATTCGACCCTGATCGGCGCGACTGCTTCCGGCGATGCGCTAAACGGCGGCGACAGCGCGCTGGCCGACGGACAGCAAGTGGCCGATAACGCAACGAATTCTGACACAGCGGCAGCAGGCGATTCGGCCAGCGATGGGGCAGTCCTGCCCGGTGCAGACGCGGCTATCCCCGATGGGGCAGTCCCAGCGGATGTTTTTCAAGTGCCAGATGTTTCAAGTGATGTTTTGTATGCAGACGCGATGCCGGCCACCTACACAAAATGTTCGGCGCTGATTCAATGCGTGCAACTCAGCTGCGGCGCGTCGTTTCCGCCCGGCTGTGACGACGTGTGCACCAAGGTGTCATCGCTGTCGGTGTCACAGGCCTACGCGCAAGTTTCTGTGTGCATTGAACAAACCTGCCGCCAAGGTGTGTGCAAAGGTGCCACCGACGTCAATTGCGTCGGCAACTGCGTTGGCAACAAATGCATTCCAAAGATCGCCATGTGCGGCGCCGACGGCAAGACGGGCAGCGCCACGTGCTGGACAGCGCTGACCTGCTTTGGCGGCTGCAAGGACAAGGGTGCGGATTGCCTCTACAATTGCTTTGGCGCGCTGAGCGCCGGTGCGCAGTCAGATTACCAAGCACTTGAAGCGTGCAGCACAGCCGCAGGTGGCGCGGACCCGTTCAAGGTATGTCCGGAGCAGACGCTTAAATGCGTCTCTGAAGCCAAAGTCGGTACACAATCCTGCATAGATGTGCTTAGTTGCTTCACGGACTGCACCAAAAAGGGCGGCAACGACCTCGCGCAGGCGTTGTGCGTCGGCGCCTGCTATGGCGCTGGAACTCAGGCTGCCCAAAGCCAATTCATCGGCGTGGCCAAATGCTTCGACAAGGGCAACGGCCCTGGCTGCACGGACGCGTACGTCACCTGCGCCGACCCGAGCGGCACAAAAACCTGTGTAGAAACGCTTAGTTGTTTGGGTGACTGCAACAAGAACAATCCGGATAACACGGGCTGCGCGTTTGGCTGTGTTCACAAAGCAACCAAGACAGCTGCCACCAAACTTTTGCAGTTTACGTCCTGCCTGGACACACAGTGTAAGCCCATCTGCAACGGCAATGCGGCGTGCGAAGAAAAATGCAAGAACGAGAAATGTTCAGCACAATTAGCGGGTTGTGCGACGAACTGAATTTGGTTCGGCGCTTACTCGCCGCTCTCAAATCGCGACCTGGCGCCTCAGTAACGCGATGGCGGAATAGGCGGGACGCCTGAGCAAGTCCACGTACTTTGACATTTTTCCAGCGGAAAGACTTTGCCACCGCTGGCCAAGTACTGCACCATGCCTTCCAAAACCAGCGCGCCGTGATCAAAAAAGCCGTCCTTGGCCCCGTTGACGCAGACGGGCTGGGTGGCGTTGGCGGGATTTGCGCAGAGTTTCTTGAGCTTGTCGGTTTGTTCGCCCGGAAAGTCCAAGTCGTGCTTACCTGATGGAATCACATAGGGAAATAGAGCACCTGACAACCCGCCGTGGCCGTCGTCGGCGATGAGCTTGGTGTGCAAGGGCGTCTTCAGGCGCGGCGCATAAAAACCATCAAATCCAAGGGGGTAGGGCGTCTGCGTGCCATCGGCGCTCAAACTCGCGCTGCCCGACAGATCCTCGACATCAAAAAGCACGCCGTCACCGGCAGGCGTTACAAAATGTTTGATTTTATCAACGGCTTCTAGCACCTTGTCGTCAATAAGTACTTGCAAGGCCGTGCGGTTGCCCCAATCCGGATTGGGGGTGCCAAAATCGATCACGCCCATCGCACGCGCGATGCTGGCCCCCGTTGAGGCGGGTACGTTCATATCGCCGATGGTCGTGACGACCACGGAATGGCTTTTTAGCACTTCACCTGTGGCAAAAGTCTGCTCACCGCTTGTCGTTTGCCGAGCCAAAACCGCAGGATCCGCAGGATCCAACACCATTTGCGCGATGCCCATGAAGCGCCGCGTTTCAGGCCTGGCGCGGTGCAAGCCAAGGCCTTCGGCAATCGGCGTCAGATCGTCGCCTTTTTTGAAATTCAGGGCCGCCGATTGGAAAAAATAGTTCACGTCGCGATCGAATTTGTCGATGGTCAACACTGGGGTGGCGCCGTTGATCTGGCACGCTTTGCCGCGGGCTTCGTCGCGAACGCCGTGGACAAAGACATTGCCGCTAAAAAAGCGCAGGCGGTGTTTTTGCGGCGCGTTTCGGTCTACATCGGACGCAAGACCGACGCGAAACGCGCCGCCCTCCCGCAGATAAGCACAGTCATATTCACCATTTGTGAGATTTTCCGCTAGCACCGAATCGCCCTTTTTCAGCGCTGCCATCGCAGCGACTGGGACTTTGCCGGTACTGTTGAGGTGCGGCACAACAGCCTGAATTGTCACATTGTTGCCATCCGCGTCGGGCTCGCCGACGTACAGCGGCCCCATCATGCGCAACACGACCGCCTCGCGCACGCCGCCCTGCAGCGAACGGATGCCCACATCGCCCAAGCCACCGCCCGCGCACACCGGCACCACCGCGCTCACGTTGGGCTCACTGCCGCCCACCACCGCGGACATCATCCCGCCCAACGAACTGCCGGTCATCCCGAAAATCGCTTTAGGACCACCGACATCGACGACGCCGTCGCCGTCAAAGTCGCCTGCGAGATCTTTGTCGTCCGTCTTGCCGTCGTTGTTGGTGTCAAACGCCCAGGTGCGTTTGCCGTCAAACGCTCGAAAAATTCTCAGCAATTGCATGTAATCCACGGCGCTTTGGCGCACGACGTCGCGGGTGTGGAAAGTGTAGGACGTCCAAAAATCGGCGCCCGAATCCTCCTTGCCATCCAAGTCCTGATCCCAACTGCGGTTTGACAACAACGCCGGCAACACGCCCGGCATGCCCAGCGCTTCAAGCAAACCGCTCACTTGGTCCATCGTGCCTTTGTCGAGCAAGTCAAAGCCATGGCTGACGTTTTCTAGGCACAGGGTCGCCATGCCGTGGCGGGCGAAGTAGCCGGCGAACTGCGCGGTAGTCAGCTTGTTGCCGGTGTAACCATGCCCAATAATAGCCATACTTGCGGGCGTGCCGTCTTTTCGCGAACTGACCTCTTTGCGTGGCACTGCCAGCCAGAACGTCGCGCGTTCGGGCAGCGCGGGTGCGCTGACGCGATCCAAGTCGGCCGGCCAGACCATTTCGTTGTAACTCAAATAGTTGCCCGCCTTGTCCTTGCGCGGCAGCAGCATCGGCGTGTTGAAGGAGCCGAACACGTGGTAGTCGACATACTTTAGTGAATTAATGGAGCGTTTGCCGTAGTCGGTGCCCTCATCCAAGCTAAAGCCGATGTTAGCTTGTGTCACCAACTGCAACAATTCAATCATCTTTTCGCCGGGCATGATGTACAGATTGGGCGATTGCGCTTTGCCGTCGCTGTCTTTGACGCTGGTCCAGAGCTTGTGGATGAGCGCTAAATCAGGAGGAAATTCCGTTTGCAGGTGCGCTTGGGCACCCTGACCATACAGGCCGTCGCGGGCTGCCGTCAGATCGGCGTAGATTGAACCGGTTGTGAAACTCCACGTGAACGCAACGTCGTTGAGGGTCAGGCCGCCAAATTGCGCTGAATTGCTTGCCAAAATTGCCGCGAGCGGTTCAAGGGCAGCATTTTGCGCCAGGTGATTGATCCAAGGGTAGGGCGAGCCAACTGGCTGTCCCGTTTCATCTTTAAGACGCCGTGTTACCACAACCGCGTAAGTCTCACGCTGGCGCAACGGCCGCAGCGGGCGCAGAAATAAGGTATTTGTTTCGCGTTCATAGAACGACATCAGCGCCTTGGTGCGCGCAACCGTGTCGCTCATCGGCGGATTTTGACCCGGCAAATAGTTTGGCTTGTCAAAGATGCCGTCCAGATCATCGTCCTCGCCCGGATCAAACTTGCCATTCTTATTGACGTCTTCGTCGTGCTCCTCGAACAAGAGCGACAGGGTGTCGCCTCTTGCATCGTGGCCCCAGTAGCCCGGCACGTCTTCGAGAATGATTGGGAAATTGCCGTTGCCAACGTCCAACGCGACCGGCTTGCCATATTCGGGTGAACCTTTTGTTATATTAATGACGTACGCCACATCGTCGTCAAACTTGTAGTTGTCGTTCCAATGCGCTTTGACAATGCCGTTGGCATCTAACGCGCTGCCTTGAAATGGAATGCTGATCGGTGAAAAAATACCCCAACCGTCCAGTTGGTCGATTTTCTCCCGCGTAATTCGCTCAAACGACGTCGGCGCCAGTTGGGATGCATTGACGCGGCGGCCGGTTGCACTGGTGCTGTCGTAGCGTGTCGCCAGATCGTTTGGCAGCGGAATTTCAGGCAGCGGGCGATGTTCAAAGTCGAATTTGACCGTAGTCTTGGCTGGCAGACTCGGCGCCAAGCCGACCGGATCGGCCTGACAAGCTAGCAAGGGCAAACAAAGCAAACTGCATAGGGCGCGCGACATGGCTGACTCCGCTCAAAAATAGTTCGTCTTTACTTGGTGTTGAGTAGGCCGAGCGTGATGCGGCCCGTTGTGATCGGCGAAGCATTGCCGATGCCGCCTCCGGGCAATAGCACGCCGCCCTCAAGGCCGACCATCAACCAACCCTTCATTGTTTCAGGCAAAGGTGTGTACCAGCGGTAGCCGATATCGATTTCAGTACCCAGCCAGCCGGTCGGGACTTGCCCCAGGTAGTTGATAGGGCTGCCGCCCTTTTGCGTTTTGGTCAAATACGGATCTGCGCTGCTGACGGGGGACATGGCCAGCAAGACACCGCCAAAAATCTCGTGATCGTCGGCAAACCGTAGACCGATTTTGGGAAAAGCCGTGATCGCGTTGAACACCGCGCCATCGCTCGCCAGCCGATCGAGATCTTGGTTTGGCACACCGACGACGTTGAGATTACTTGCGGTAATTCGCGCCCGACCGGTTTGCCAGCCAAGCACGCGCTCAAACAGGATCAGCCCTTGGCGAAAATTTCTGTCGGCGCGAAAGGCATTTAGATTGCGATCGTCGTAATTTGCGTCGCCACTGAAATAACCGGCGTCCATTTGCAGCGTCAACCCGCCGGCCATCTTGTGGGTTACTCTGCCGAAAGCGCCAAGTTGATTGATATTGTGCACCGGAAATTCCGGCGACGGACTCAGCGTGGTATCGCCCATGATCCACGCGGCTTCTGCTTCGATACGCAGACCTTTGCGCGTTTCGGCGTCGCGGTAGTCCAGATCCAGCGCGGCGTCGACCACGTTGACCACAAGGCTTTTTCCGTTGTCATGCTGTTGCTGCCGATGGGCGTAATACAGGCCAATCCAACGGGTTTTATCCAAAAACATCCGCGCGGTCAGTGATCCTTGATTGGCTCGCTCGCCCAAGGTCAATGAGGCGCTGTCGTCGTCCAAAACCCGATCTGCCGCGGCCGTGAAGAGCAAGCCGCGCAGCGGACTGTCGGCGTGATCGGCCCAAGGCATGGAAAACACGAGCGCCCGCATGACGCGATCGCCGCTGCGGCTCAAAGAAAACCAATCATTGCGGTCGGTTGAAAAACTGGCGGCCCCGTCATTGGCGACCAAGCCGCTGCCCCAATGCGACGTCATGGCGCCGACACGCACGCCGAATTTCTTGCCCATTCGGCCGCCAATCCAAGCTTCTTGCAAAGAGGTCGGCTGAAACCGCTGACCGGGCAGCTTGTCGCCGTCCAAACCCGAACGGGCTAGCGGCAGACCATCGAGCAAATCGACTGCGATCACGGCGTCGTATTGCCAATGCCCAGAACGCTCGGGCGAGGTCGCCTCCAAGCGAGCGCGCAGACGCGTCGCCCACTCGACGTCCGCGGACGATTGCGCGCCCGTGTGATCGACCGCAAACGCCGATGTCCGCTGCAAACCTGTGCGGCCAGTCAGCCCCAGAGCGATCGACTGGTGCGGTTGTTCAACTTTTGCCGGCGTGACGGGCGCAGCAATGACGGCTGGCGTGGCGGCTTCTGGCGGCGCAACGGCTGAAGCAGTCGGGGCTTCTGGCACCGCAACCGCGGGCGCCTCCGTTTGAGCATACGCCGAAGTCGCCAAAATCAGCACTGCCGCACAATTCGCAGCCAGCGCGGCACCGCCCTTCAATCGCCAGGCCTGCGGGCGAAGGTGTTTCAAAAGCGCTTGATTCATGGCTGACTTCTCCGCTAGGGTGGGCACGCTCGGCGACCAGTTATTCAACGCGAACTAATCACGCCGCTTGGACTTGTCCGGCGACTGTGCAATCGCTAACCTATTAAGTGGGAACCGCGCGCTCCCAAGTTGCTGATGTAGCATTGTCAGCGCGTGTATGCCAGTCTCGGGCCACACTTGCGCCGATGAACTTGCGCAGTTTCGATCCGTTGTCACCGTTGTTGTCGTTTGGAGTTTGCCGCATGTCTTGTCGATTCTCCCGCTGCTGTATTGCCGGATATTTCACGTTTTTCGCATTTGTGGCAGGCGGTTGTGGCAGCGGTGGCTCTGGCGCTGGTGGCGGTGGCGGCGGAGGTGCGACGATCGGTCAGATGGCGGGGGCGACTTGCAAACCAGACCTGCATTCCAATGGCTGTTTTGGAAAAAATTTAGTGACTTGTGACGCGGCCACCAAGAAATGGGCCGACTCTGGCATCGTGTGCAGCGCCACGGAAAACTGCAAAGAAACGCAAGACCCAGATTTTCCGACGTCGGGCACGAAGAAGTTGGCCGAATGTGTCGCGATTCCGGTCGGAAATACACCAACAGATACCGTGAGTTCTGGTGACGCCGCCCTGCCGGATGCCACAAGCGCCGAAACGCTGGGCGCCGACACCAAGGACGCCGGCAGTAGCAGCGACGTCGCGGTGGCCAGTGTAAAAGCGTGCCTGACGCAGAAATGTGCGACGGAATACAGCGCTTGCAATGCAAAACCTGTTTGTAAATCGGCAGTCGAGTGCATCCTAGCTTGCGGCGCGGACAGCGCCTGCAGTGCCGGTTGCGTCGACGGTATCAGCAACGCAGCGCTGGACGCGATCGCGGCTTGCGCCAAGACCAACGGCTGCGGCAGCAGCGCCGACAAATGCGGCAACGGCGCGTGCGATGCGGGAGAAACCAACGGCAATTGCCCCAAAGACTGCCCGCTGCCGGTCGGCAAATGCGGCAACGGCTCTTGCGACGAAGGCGAGGCGGAAACTTGCCTCATCGATTGCGACACTTTATTCAAGACGGCGATGGACTGCACCAAAACCAAGTGCGTAGCCTCACTTGGCGGCTGTTTGAACGAGGCAAAGTGTTTAGCCGTCGTCAATTGCATCGGCAGTTGCGCCTGCACCAAAAGTTGCCAGGAGCAGTGCTTGGGCTCGCTCGGCGACTCACCGGCCGGCGCCGAACTGCAGTTGTGCATGGTCAGCGCCAAATGCAACGCCAGCTGCAGCACTTGCGGCGATGGGGCGTGTGATCCGGGGGAAACACCCAAAAGCTGTATCAAAGACTGCCCAGCGGTGTGCGGCGACAGCAGCTGCGATCCGCCCGAAACCAAAGCCAAATGTCCCGACGACTGCGGCGCGGTCGTGATCAAGAAGGGCTGCGGCGCTGTGCCGGGCGCGGGCGGTTGCGGCGGTTGTGCGTGTGAAAAGTGTGTCTGTACGGGGCCAAATCCGGGTGGCGACCCAGGGGGCGATTCTTATTGCTGTGAATCGGCATGGGACGACAACTGCGGCAAAGAATGCGCGGCCTGTCCGAATTCCGGGTGCGGGCAGTGAGAGCGTGTGAAATGGATATTTCACAGCCTCTGAGCCGTCGTCGGTAACTGAATCACTCAAAAAGCACAAAGCCCCCGAAGAACTTGAAATCCTTCGAGGGCTCCTGCATTTTTGTTCAACTAGTCTCTACGCGGAAGGCGCATCGCCGCGATCGCGGCGCTCGCGCCGTTCCATCGCTTCGGCGCTGCGCTCGGGGCGATCGCCGCCGCCGCCCTCGCCGCCGCGGCCACCGCCATCGCGGTGGCCTCCACCGTCACGGCCGCCACCGTCGCGCGGGCCGTCACGCCTCGGACCATCGCGGCGAGGACCGCGATCGCGATCACCACCCTCAGGACGCGGCGGGCGCGGCGCGCCGCCCATGGCTTCGCGGTGCGACAAGCGCACTTTGCCCATGCGATCGACATTGATCACGCGAACTTTCATCTCGTCGCCCAGCTTGCAGACGTCTTCGACTTTGTTGATGCGTTCTTCGGACATTTCGCTGATGTGAACCAAGCCTTCGGTGCCGGGCATGATGCGCACAAACGCGCCGAATTCGGCGATGCGGGTGACAACACCATCATAAATCTTGCCGACTTCCGCTTCGCTCGTGAACGCGCGGACCATCGCGATCGCGGCATCGGCCACGTCGTTGTCAATGGCGGCGACGCGCACGGTGCCGTCCTCCTCGACGTCGATTTGCGCGCCGGTATTGGCGACGATCGACTTGATGTTCTTGCCGCCGGGGCCGATAAGGTCCTTGATTTTCTCGGGATTGATCAGAATCGTGAAGATCCGCGGCGCGTACGCCGACAGCTCCGGCCGCTCGCGCGCCAGCGCCTTGTTCATCTCACCCAGAATGTGCAAACGCCCTGCTTTGGCTTGGGAAAGCGCCACTTCCAAGATCGCGCGGTCCATGCCGTCGATCTTGATGTCCATTTGCAGGGCGCTGATGCCTTCGGCGTTGCCGACGACCTTGAAGTCCATGTCGCCAAAATGGTCTTCGTCGCCCAAGATGTCGCTTAACACCCCGTATTCATCGCCTTCTTTGACCAAGCCCATCGCGATGCCCGCGACCGCACACGCGATTGGCACGCCGGCGTCCATCAGCGCCAAGCTGGTGCCGCAAACGGTCGCCATTGAAGAACTGCCATTGGATTCAAGGATTTCCGAAACCGAACGCAGCACGTAGGGGAACATTTCAAACGTCGGCAGCGCAGGCATGATGCCGCGGTACGCCAGCGCGCCGTGGCCAATTTCACGCCGACCCGGGCCGCGCAACGGCTTGACTTCACCGGTCGAAAACGGAGGGAAGTTGTAATGCAACAAGAACTTGCGGGTTTCCGTGCCTGAAAGCGTTTCGATCTTCTGATCGTCGTGGCCGGTACCCAAGGTCGCAGCCACCAGCGCCTGCGTCTCACCGCGGGTGAACAAGACCGAGCCATGCGCACGCGGCAGCACGCCCGTTTCAATCGTGATTTTACGGACTTCATCGAGCTTGCGCCCATCCAGACGCACGCGATCTTTGACGATCTGTTCGCGGCAAATCTCGTCTTTGAAATTGGCGACAATCTCCTTGATTTCCTCGTCGCGACCGGGAAAACGCTCGGCCAACGCGGCCAAGGTTTTCTTCTTGATCGCCGACGAAGCAGCGTAACGCTCCGTTTTCGATTTGATCACGACCGCTACTTTGGTGTCTTCATAGGCAATTTCACGGCAGGCGGCCGCGAGCTCGGCATCCGTGGTCGGCGAAATGAACACCGCTTTGGTCTTGCCGTGTTCTTTGGCGAGTGCCGAAATCGCCGCAACGACCGGCTTGAGCGCTTCATCGGCGAAGAGCAGCGCATCGATCATCAGCTGCTCGCTGACGAATTTGGCACCGGCTTCAACCATCACAATGCCCTTGGGACCGACAACCACAAATAGATCCAAGGTGCTGGCGGCGCGTTCGAGGACTGTCGGGTTGCAGATCAACGTGCCATCGACACAACCGACGCGGCAGGCGGCGACTGGGCCGTTCCAAGGAATGTCGGAGATCGCCATGGCGGCCGAGCAGCCATTGACGGCCAACACCGCGCAATCGTGAACTTTATCGTAGGACACAACCATCGCGTTGATCTGCGTCTCGGCCATGAAGCCTTCCGGAAACAACGGCCGGCAGGGACGATCGATCAAGCGGCTGAACAACACTTCATGCTCAGCCTGACGCCCTTCGCGTTTGAAGTAGCTGCCTGGAATGCGGCCTGCTGCATAGGCTTTTTCAAAGTAGTCGCAGCTCAGCGGAAAAAACGCGGCGTTGGGTTTGGGGGTCAGGGTCGAAACGGCGGTGCAGAACACCTGGGTTTCGCCCATTTGGATCATCACGGCACCATTGGCGAATTTCGCCATTTTGCCGGTATCGAGGGTAAAAGATTTGTCGCCGATTTGAACGGTCGTCACAACATGGGCCATAGGAAACTCCGTGCGGGGCGCGCTAAACCTGAGGCCCCATTTCTGATAGCGATGCAGCTAAATTGCTGAATCGCAAGGTGCTTTGCCAGGACTGCGCCATTGATGCGCGGTCTTGTTTAAAGCCAACTTTGCCACTTTGGCAAAGCAAATTTGCACTGTTTGCAAAATTCAATGTGGTAAGCGAGTTATCGCGCTGCCGAAATGGCGCGCAAACCCCGAGGCATCACTGCGCCGAAGCACACGCGAAACCGGCGAAAACTGAACTTACTTGCGCAGTTCGAAGGTAGCCAAGATCGTCTTGTAGCGCTCGACATTGGTGTTGCGCACATAGTCGAGCAAGCCACGACGCCGACTGACCAAACGCAGCAAGCCGCGGCGGCTGTGGTGATCCTTGGGATTGCTTTTGAAATGCTCGGTCAGGTACGTAATGCGTTCCGTGATCAAGCCAATTTGCACTTCCGGCGAGCCCGTATCGGTCTCATGCTTGCGGTGCGTGCCGACAATTGCGGCCTTTTGAAAAGCGAGAAGCGCCATATTTTTCGGTTCCTTACGTCGTTGTTCGACAGATTGCAGCGCCAATTTTTTGGCTGCGACTTTTTTCTACCCAGTCTTGGGGGCGGGAGTTTAACCACCAGCGCGACCATTGTCAATGCAATTTACGCCGACTCCGCTACGTCCGCCTGCACCTCATCGGTCGGCACCTGCAGCGGCTGATGATCGACAAAGCCGCGCAGCACTTTGAGTTGACCTTCAACGTCTTGCGCAAGGCAAACCGCGTGTCCGGCCTGATCCAGGATCAAAATGCCCGGCGGCTCCGATGCTGCATGGGCCGGAGGCGGCCTGGGCACCGCCGACGGCATTTGCAGTTCGCCTACAATATCGGGCAGTTTTCCTTGGCGCAATTGCAACGCCGTGGCATCATCGACCGCCAAATGCGGCAACAACGCGCGCAGCACTTCCTCGATCGGCAGCAAAAGTTCGCGCCGCTGCTCAAGAGGCAGCGCTTCGATCTCCGGCAAGACATGCGCGATCTCAAGACCCAGACCACCGGCCGTCGTGCGGCGCAAGGCGCCGACGTGCCCTAGTGTGCCCAGCGCCTGCCCCAGATCACGGGCCAGCGAACGCACATAAAAGCCCGCGCCGCAGGACACGCGCAAATTGACAGTAACACTTGTTAAATCAAGCGCCTGTACGTCGCTAAGCCACACTTCGCGCGCTGGTCTATCGATGATTTCGCCGCGGCGCACCCGTTCGTAATCTCGGACGCCATCTTTTTGTAAGGCGCTCACAGCTGGCGGAATCTGCTGAATCCATCCGGGCTTGGGCAGCGCCGCGGCAATTATCTCGCGGTCGTATGCAGGTATCGGCAAATGCGCAACGATTTGCCCTGCGGCGTCATCGCTGTCCGTGGCCTGCCCGAAATGGATTGTTGTTTCATAGGTTTTTTCGGCTTCCATCAGCCAGCGCACGCACTTGGTCGCTTCACCAAACGCGATCAAAAGCACACCGCTGGCCTGCGGATCTAGGGTGCCGGCGTGGCCGCACCGTTTGTCGCCCAGCAACCATGCTATTTTGTTCACGACTGCCCGGGAAGTCAGCCCCAGCGGTTTGTCGATGACAAGGACACCGTGAATTTGCGCGGGCTTACGCTTGCTCATCCGATTCTTTGGCCGCATCGACTTCGGCTGCAGCCAGTTCCGCGGCTTTGCGCTTTTCTTCGGCCAACAATTCTTCCACGCGGTGCGATCGCATGGCATCGCGATCAAAATGAAAGGCAACCTGTGGCTTTTTGCGCAGTTGCAACGATTCCGTCAGCGCCCTTGCGACAAAGCCCGCCGTCAACTGCAAAAACTCGGTGATCACATCGGTCGCTTCCTCGCCGTTGACCATTACATACTGCACGCGCAAATGCCCAAGATCAGGCGACAAATGTGCGTGCACGACCTTGATTTGCCGCGCCATGGGCTTGCGCACCTCATAAGCCAGCAGCCTTTCGACCTCATCGGTCATCAGATGCTCAAGCCGATCGGCGCGGGTAAACGTCGGTTTCCGCCGCATAAATCCCCAAGTTTGTTGCAAATTAGCTCGATCAGGTTGCAACGGGACGCGAGGGCGCCGCGCCGAGCTTCCGAGCCGTTTTCTTGAAATCGTAACATTCTAGGCGATCGCCCACGAGCATTTTGGCGAAGCCCTGCAGGCCGATGCCGCAGTCGTAGCCGATGGCCACTTCTTTGACGTCGTCCTTGAAGCGGCGCAGGGAGGCCAAATCGCCTTCCCAAACCAGTTCTTTCTCGCGGAAAAGCCGCATCTTGGCCGAGCGTTGAATCAGACCATCGGTGACGTTGCAGCCCGCGATCGTGCCGAGTTTGGGCACGTTGAACAAGTTGCGCACCTCGGCATGACCGAGCACGATTTCCTCGATGATCGGCGTGAGCATACCTTCAAGCAGCAGCGTTACGTCGTCAATCGCGTCGTAAATCACCGAATACTGTTTGATTTGCACACCCAAATCGTCAGCCAGACGCTTGCCCTTGGCTTCAGGTTTGACGTTGAACGCAATAATGACGCCCTTGGTCGTCGCCGCCAAGTTGATGTCCGATTCCGTCACACCGCCAACTGCCGCATGCAACACGCGAACTTTGACTTCCTCGTGTTCGATCTTCGCCAATGCAGCCTTGAGCGCTTCAGCGGAACCGTGCACGTCAGCTTTGACAATCAAATTGAGCTCTTTTTGTTGTGCTTCACCGGCTTGAGCGAACATGTCTTCAAGCGTGCGTTTGGAAGTCTTAAGCAGCTCCTTTTCACGCAGCTTTTCAACGCGGTGTTCGACAATCGCTTTGGCCTTCTTTTCGTCGGCCACCACATAGAATTCATCGCCAGCGCTCGTCGTGCCGTCAAAGCCAATGACTTCAACGGGTGTCGACGGTCCGGCAATTTCCAGCGGCCGCAAAGCGTAGTCGAGCATCGCGCGCACTTTGCAGTACTGCGATCCGGCGACGATAAATTGGCCTTTGCGCAACGTCCCAATTTGCACAAGCAAAGTCGCAACCGGACCGCGGCCTTTTTCCAGCCGCGACTCAATCACCAAACCGCGAGAATCAGCGGTCCGATTGGCCGTGAGCTCCATAACGTCGGCCTGCAACGCCAACATTTCCAAGAGCTTATCCAAGCCAGCGCCAGTTTTCGCCGACACTTCGCAAAAAGTCGTATCGCCGCCCCATTCTTCCGCGACGACCCCTTGATCCGCCAACTCGCGGCGCACTTTGTCGATGTCGGCGCCCGGCTTGTCGATCTTGTTGACCGCAACAATGATTGGCACTTTTGCGGCCTTGGCGTGGTTGATCGCCTCAATGGTCTGCGGCATCACGCCGTCGTCGGCAGCCACGACAAGCACAATAACATCCGTCGCTTTGGCACCACGGGCGCGCATGGCGGTGAACGCCTCGTGACCCGGCGTGTCCAAAAACACCACGCGGCGCTCTTGGCCATCGGCAAAGGAGCTGCCCGGCACGTTGGCGACATACGCGCCAATATGCTGAGTAATACCACCGGCTTCGCGGTTTGCGGTATGCGTCTTGCGAATCGCGTCGAGCAAACTGGTCTTGCCGTGATCGACGTGGCCCATGACGGTTACAACGGGTGAGCGCGGTTCGAGTTGTTCTGCCGCCGGTTCCGGCTTTTGCAGGAACGATTCCAGATCAAAGCCGACATTTTCGACGGTGAAACCGAATTCTGCCGCGATCAATTCAACGGTATCCAGATCCAAAGGATGATTGACCGTGGCCATGATCCCGAGATCAAACAGCTTGCGGATAACTTCTGTGCCCTTGACCGACATTTGGTGGGCCAGGTTGCTCACCGTGATGGTGTCTTCGATGCGCAGATGGCGCTTTTCCTGCTTGGCTTGGGCCACCGGCGCCGGCGCCATCTTGCCGAGCTTGCTGCCTTTTTTCTTGCCGCGCGTGCGGCCGGTGTCGGAAACCGAACTCGCTGAATCGCGGCGGCGATCGTAGATCAGTTTGCGACCGCGGCCACCTTTGCCATCGTCGATGGCGCCGCGATCGATAATGACTTCCTGCGGGCCGATCGGGCCGCGCAGCGGACGCTCGTCAACCGGTCTTGCGACGACCGGTGCGGGCGCTTCAACGACCGGTTTTGGCGGTGGTTTGGGGATATTCTGAAGAAATTCCGGCATCTTAGTCCGGACCAGCCGCGGCACCTTGGTGTTGGCTGGACCTAAAGTGGAAGCCTGCAACGCCGCGCCGATGTTGCCAATGTTCAATTCGTCGACGTCGGGGACCGCGTCGGGTTCGATCCCCGTTTCTGCGGCGATCGCAGGCGTGCCCGCCGCTGGTGGCACGGCCTCCGCGGCCACGGGTTCTGCAGCTATCACACTCGCGGCGGCCGGGACGGTGACAACAGGCGCGGGTTCATGCACCCGCAACTGCATTTCCGGAGGTACTTCCAGATCTTCGGCGCGAACCCGCCGCAAACGCGGTCGGTCGTCGCGAACTTGGCCCTGGATCGGTGGCAGCGTTGCAGACTTGCCCGCCGCAGCCGCGGGCGCTGCCGGTGCAGGCGAGGTAACCGATTGGGATTCTGAAGGTTTACTGGTGAGTCCGCCGTCGACGCTGGCAGGCGCGTCGCCGCCCTTCACGGACTGCGCGCTTGTTGCAGTTGTGGCGGCAGCGAGCGAGCTTGGCGTGGGTGGTGCGGCCACCGGATCACGACTTGTGCTGATCGCTTTTGCGTCGGCTGCAACGCCCGCAGAAATATGTGTACTTTCAGCCTGATCTGGCCGTAGGCCGCCGAGCATGCCACCTACGGCACCCACAGTGGGCGCGTCCGCGAGGCGTCGGCGCACGACGGGAGGTCGCGCCGGCTCAGGGACAGGCGCTGCTGCTGCGGCGCGTGCACCTGCGGCAGTCGGCCGGGTTACCGGTCGCGCAGCTTCGCCACGCGTTGGGCCGACGACTGTTCGGGTAATTGCAACCGGCGTTTCTACAGTCCGCGGCGCGGCTGCACGGGCTGAACTCGGCGAACACAGAGCGCGCAAGCGCTCCACTTGTTCAGGAGAAAGTCGTGTAATTGTTGAAATCGTCATGCCGATTTGGCGAGCCTTGACGACCAATTCTTGGTCGCTCATGGCCAACTTACCGGCTAACTCTCGCACTGAAATTTGTATCGTCGAAACGGCCAAGACCCGCACTCCCAGCGCGGGTTTACCCACGCTTTTTCCCGGCGGGACGCAACTGCGGGTCCCTCAGAAGGGATTCCGCCATGCGCAACCGCAAGGCTTTCCACGCGCCGACTGCGGGGTCATCTGCCCCGTCAATTCGACGCCGCCGCAAGCCATCCACGCGCGCCTGTTGCCACAAAGTCAGCCAGTTGGCTGCACAATGTAGCACCTGCTCGCCGCCGGATTGCGGCATCACACCAGTCGGAACGCCGACTTGCCCCGTCACTTGCGCCAACCGCGGCTGCTGCGAGCGCGAAAGCACCCGCAGCGCCCGCTGCGCGCACGCCACGTCAGGGCAGGCGTACCCGTTTGCTCTTCTTGCGCCCTTGGGCGCCCTTTTCAAACTACTGTCTGCGCTGTTCACGCTTTCTGCAGCATTTTTCAAACCATCGTTGGCGCTTTTGCGCACTTTTTGACTTCGATTGAGAGGCCCTGCGCCAAGCGCGGCCGGTTGTACCACATTTTTGCCCGTTCGGGCGTCGTCAACTTGCATTTGCTGTGGCAGATGCGCATTTTGGCGCTCACCCGTGGCGACGCGTCGCCCAGCCACTGCCGAAATTTCTACTTCGCCTTCCGCCATAGTCAACCGGATTAATTGATCAATCCCGAGTCGCGTTCGGCAACCCAAGCAAGAACGCACGGCCTGCTTGGCCGCGCTCACACCGGCATCGCGGCCAGATCGGCTGCCGCCGCTTCCTCGTCCGCGCCAATTGCAACTGCTTCCTGGCTCGCTGCATCGCTCAATTCGCTGTGACCATGCGCCAACTCGTTGACAACATCGGCCAAAGCCTCAACAGTTTGATCGGCGACAATATGTTGCGCCTCCAAGGCCTGATTGGCCGCCAGCGTCGCTGCGTCGCGGGCCGTGCGGGCATCCTCATCGCGCTTCTTCTTGACTTCAAACGCAATTTGCTGAATTTGCAGCGCCATTTCGTCGCTTATACCGGGAATGGACGCCAGATCTTCACTGTGGGCGTTGAGCAAGTTGTCCGGACTGTGGTAACCAAGCTTGAATAAATAGGAAGTCAGTGATTCGTCCAAACCCGGCACCACAGCGAGGGCTTCGCCCAACTGCTTTTTCATGTCCTCGATTTTGCCTTCGCTCTGAATGTCGATTTTCCAGCCGACCAAACGGCCTGCCAAACGGACATTTTGGCCGCGGCGACCGATGGCCAAGCTCAGTTGATCGTCGGGCACGATCAACTCGATGGTCTGGTTGTCCTCATCGATCAAAACACGTGTAACTTCTGCCGGTTGAATGGCATTGCACACGAATTTGGCGATGTCCGGACTCCAAGGCACAATATCGATCTTCTCGCCTTTGAGTTCCTGAACAACGGCTTGCACGCGCGAGCCCTTCATGCCCACGCAAGCGCCGACCGGATCGACATCGCTGTCCTTGGAAGCCACGGCGATTTTCGCGCGCTCACCGGGTTCACGTGCAACGGCCATAATCTTGACAATACCCTCGTAAATTTCAGGCACTTCCAGCTCAAAGAGCTTCTCGATCAAACGCGGGTCCGTGCGGCTTAGGATAATCTGCGGCCCTTTTGCGTCCTTCTTGATATCTTTGACGTACGCTTGTACGCGATCGCCGGCGCGGTAGCTCTCGCGGTACATCTGCTCGCGCACCGGCAGCACTGCTTCGGCGCGGCCCAAATCGACAATAACATTGCCGCGTTCAAAGCGACGTGTGATGCCGGTGACGATTTCGCCTTTGCGATCTTTATATTCGTTGAACACGACGTCGCGCTCTGCGTCTCGCACGCGTTGCATGATCACTTGTTTGGCGGTCATGGCGGCGATGCGGCCGAATTGCTGCCGCGCCGTACGAATCCCCAGAATATCACCGTACTTGCGATCTTCCTCCTCAGCGCTGGCGCGGTCGCGATCGAGGTAAAAAATCTGAAAGCCCAATTCGTCGCCGACTTGAACTTCGGGGTCGATCATTTGCGCCGAGCTATGCGGAATCTGAATTTCGCTGTTGCTCACGCCATCGGATTCGACGACCGTGACGTACATCATGAGTTCGGTTTGCCCGATTTCATCGTTGTATTTCGCTTCCAACTCGCGGTTGTGGCCGAAAGTTTTCTTGGCAGCCGACAAAATCCCTTGCTCCAAAGCTTCGACCAACACCGAGCGATCGATGCTCTTTTCTTTGGAAACTTGATCAATTATCTGATTGAGGTTGCCGACCATGGGTCGCTCCTTCGCTTGTGAGAATGCGCAGCATTTTGCTGCGCCTTCTGTTTGTTCATTGTCATTGCTGATCGGCACCGGTGCCGATCAGCGGTCAGCGTTACGCGCCCTCGTCTGGGTTGGCATAACCAAATTCATCTACAAGATCATCATTTTCTGCATCGTCTTCGACATCGACGTCGGTATCTATCGGTCGCAAGGGCCGTGTGGCGCTTTCTGCCTTGAGCTTGCCGCCGATTTTTTGCCAATCCTCAATAGATGGACTCAATTGCGCCTTGACAACATCGCTCAACGCGACGGTTTGGGCTTTGGCTTTGGAAATTTGCAAGGTCAAATTCGCCGTGTCGCAAGCCTTGATCGCGCCCAACAGGACAATCTTGCCGGAAGTACTGCCAGCGTCGCGCACGGTCACTTTGGCAGTGACACCCATATAGCGAATAAAATCAGTGGAATGCCGCAGTTCACGGTTCATCCCCGGGCTGGAAACTTCCAGTTCGCAAGGCAATTTTAACTCTGTCACGGCCGCGATCGCGCTGTCGCTCTCAAGCACCGCGCTTATCCGCCGCGACATCCGCGCACAATCGCCAAGCGCAATGCCACCTTCGCCGGGCAACCGATCGATTGCCAATTCAAGACGCAGCAACCCCGGACCCACAACTGCCCGCATTGACACAAGATCCAAACCCGCCGCAGCAACAACGGGCGCGATCAAGCCGTGCAGACGAACCTGCAAGTTGGTCGAAGGAGCAAATGAATTGACAGCAAACTCAGGCACGAACAACTCCAAGAAAACACACGTATCATCGCCAAACAACGACCAGTTCGCAGCGCCCGAACCCAACTTTTTGCGCTGAAGGGTTTCAAGCGGCAGGTGCGGTAGAACAGCAACTGCGCGAGAAAGCTTCATTTTTCGGCGAGCAGCACAAAGCGCATCAGCCAAAAACCAAAGCCAAGACACCAAATTCCGCACCTAAGTGCCAGAATTCACCCGCTTTTCCACCGCCCCATCGGGTGGCCTTCCCGCGGGCCGGGGTGGCCTTCCCGCGGGCCGGGGTGGCCTTCCCGCGAGCCGGGGTGGCCTTCCCGCGAGCCGGGGGCCTTCCCGTGGCCCCGGGGGGGGGGGGGGGAGCCCAAAAAGGGCCTCCTCGGGTCCGGGGCGGAGCCCCGGGGGGGGGGATCGCGGGGGGCCGGAGCGGTGAGTCTGCTGGAGCCGAAGGCGAACAGCAGCGAACTCGCGACCCAGAAACACTGAAAAAAGTGAAACGCCTTGGCGTTTCACACTTCCGACGAAACGCTAAAGCGTTTCGGAGGCGGCACTCGGATTCGAACCGAGGATCAGGGATTTGCAATCCCATGCCTTACCACTTGGCCATGCCGCCCGAGCGGCGCGGAGTCTAACGGATGCTGCGCTGTGCGGTCAAGGGGGGCACCCGCAAACTGCAGGGCGATCGCAAGAACGCCAACGCCATGACAAGCTGACTGTTAATTTCCATTCAGATCAACTCAAGGGCCGCGGGCGCATGACGTGCGGAGCTCGACCGTGACAGAGACCGACGGATGTGCTGAAGTTTCAAAGTATTTCTGAGCATTGCCAAGCTGCGCCGATTTGGTTCCGGAGGGCATTCCACAACACGCCGACGCGTGGGAATAAAATTCCCCCGCTACAAATCGAGATGTCCCTTCGGGACAGGCTATTGAAGATATTCAAGATCTGGCCAATTCTGCGTTTGTTTTCGTCAACTGGGGCCAGCTACATCGTTCAAGCTCGGACCCAGAACCGATGCCCGCCCGGCAATCGTTCAAATCGGCTGTACATCAGCAGAATTAACAAGATTTGCCCACTTTAGTCACGCAGCTGTCCCGAAGGGACATCTTGAAATGTAGCGGGGGAATTTTATTCCCACGCGTCGCCAGCGGACCCATTTTTCTTCGCACATTCAATGTATTTGACGATATCGCACGCGACCCGTCGATCGATCCCGGCGCAATAGGCCGCCACGGAGACTGATCGTTCTTGCGATAGCCCTGGCCCCGCAGGGTGCGGTTCCCAAACCGGGGTCTGGGTCAATTCTACTCGGATCTGAGGATTGTCCACGTTTGGGCTTGGCCCAAACGTGGAGAATTTCGGGATCAAAGGCAGTTTGGCTCTGACCTCGCTTTTGGAACCGCGCCTGGCCCGACACAGGATTGCGCCAAATTCGTATCACTCAACCTTTTCAACCGCCGGCGGCGTATTTTTCACATAG